>JAYVRO010000241.1:0-5783 GCA_043776165.1 Rubrivivax sp.
AGCCGAAGACCTGAAAAAGGTCTACGAAAGCCTCAGTTCACGCATGGTGATGGAACGCAAAGAAACCGAAATCACGGCCTTGCTCGCCGCACTGGGTGCTTTGTTGGCGGCGGTGGCCGCAGGCTTGTCGTTGTGGTGGTTTGGACGGGTGGCCTAAAATATCACCCATATCGAGCAATATGGGTCACCCATATGAAAACCACCCTTGATTTGGCTGACGACCTGTTTGCCCGCGCCCGTGCCACAGCTCAACGCGACGGCGACAGCCTGCGCACCTTGGTTGAAGAAGGCCTGCGCCACGTACTTGAAGAGCGCGAGAAGCGGCGCCAACCCAAGGCCCTGCACATGCCCACGTTCAGCGGCAAGGGCGCCAAGGCGGGCCTCAGCGCAGCGTTTTCCGATGCGGGGTGGGAGCGCATTCGTGACGCCATCTACCCCGGCCAGCCATGATTGCCATCGATACCAACTTACTGGTCTACGCGCACCGCAGCGACAGTCATTTCCACGAACTCGCGAGCCTTGCACTGGGCGAGGTTGTGAACGCAACGGCACCCTGGGCTTTGCCATGGCCTTGCGTGCACGAGTTCATTGCCGTGGTGACCCATCCACGCATTTACAAACAGCCCACGCCCCTGGCGCAAGCGTTCGAGGCAATCCACGCGCTGACGTCGCGGTCGAACACGCAGGTCCTGGCCGAGAGCGCTGGCTACCTACAGCGTCTCGAGCAACTGGCACTCAGCGCACGCCTGACCGGCGCCATGATTCACGACGCGCGCATAGCCGCCTTGTGCTTGCACCATGGTGTGCGTGTGTTGCTCTCGGCTGACCGCGATTTTTCGCGCTTCCCGGCACTGATAGTGCGCAACCCTTTGCGCGTGGCCTGACAAGGCGCGCGCGCGAGCTGCAGCGCAAATGGCGCGAAGTTGGCCAGCTCGACTTCGTCAAGCCCGCGCAGGCTCACGGTGCTCATGCCATCAAGCGCCGCCCCGTGCGTTCAAGCAGCCGCCACACCAAGCGCACCATCACCAGTGCCAACAGCGCCTCCACGAAGGTGAGGACAAACGCCAGCAGCGCGTTCCAGCGCTGCGCGCGCCGTGCGAACTTGGCCACCATGCGGTCACGCGCGATTTCGATGCTGTCGTAAAAACTCGGGATCACGAGCAGCGTCAAGAACGTTGAGGTGATGGTGCCGCCAATGATGGCCACCGCCATGGGGCGATAAAACTCGCTGCCCTCACCCAGGCCAATGGCCACGGGCAACATGCCTGCGATGAGCGCAAAAGTGGTCATCAAGATGGGTCGCAAGCGTTTGCGGCCAGCGGCCATCAAAGCGTCTTCGCGCGGCATGCCTTGGGCTTCCAGCACCCTCGAGGCATCGAGCAAGAGGATGGCGTTTTTGGCCACCAAACCCATCAGCATGATGACGCCGATGAGGCTCATCAAATTCACCGTAGCCTTGGCCAGCAGCAGCGCAATGACCACGCCGATGAGGCTCAACGGCAAGGAGATCATCACCGCCAGCGGTGCACTGAAACTGCCGAACTGAATGACCAGGATGAGGTACATCATGGCAATGCCCGCGAGCAGCGCCGTGATCATGTCGGTGAACACCGCTTGCTGGTCACGCGATGCACCTCCAAGCTCGACCGCAAACCCCGGTGGCAGGCTCATGGCCAGGGCAATGGCTTTGGCCTCGGCAGTCACTTCACCGGGCGAGCGGCCCTGCGCATTGCTCGACACCGAGATGGTGCGCTTGCCATCGGCGTGCTGAATTTGTGATGGCCCTTTACCCATGGTGATCTTGGCCACCTGGTCGAGCGGCACCATGCGGTTCGAGCCCGCCACAGCCACCGGCAAACGCTCGATGTTGCTGGCGTTCACCCGGTCATCGGGGTGCAGACGCACAGCCACATCACGCGCTTCACCGGTGGGGTCGATCCAATCACCCACTTCAACACCAGCAAAGGCCACGCGCAGGGCCAACGCCGCGTCAGCCACCGAGATGCCCAGGGCACTGGCCAGGCCCCGGTCGAGCTCGATCTTGAGTTCGTCTTGCGGGTCTTGTTCAGACAAGCCCACATCCACCGCACCGGGGATCTGGCGCATCTTCTCCATGAACTGATTTGAGATCGTTAACAACTGACGTGAGTCTGGTCCAGTGAAGCGGATCTGCACCGGCTTGGCCGCACCACCGCCGCCCAGGTCGTCAATCACCACGTACTCGGCGCCCACCAAACGGGCCACCTGGACGCGCAGATCCACGGCGATGTCATTGGCCGAGCGTTTGCGCAGGTTGCTCTTGCCGATGTCCACGTAGATGCGCCCGCCACCAGGGCGAACGATGGAGTTGGTGGCCACTGTCTCGGGCATCTTGCGCGCCAGGCTGGCGGCGGCTTCGAGCTTCAGACGGGCGTACTCCAGGTTGGCGCTGGCAGGGGTGCGCACTTCGATGGCGACGATGCCCGCGTCTGACGCTGGCAAGAAGCTGGAGCCGCCGTATTTCATGTGCAAGCCAACGGCGCCCACCAGGCTGGCCACGGCAAACACAGCCATCCAACGCCGGTGATGCAAGGCCCATGCAATGACGCGCCCATAACGATCTGCTTGATGGTCAAACCAAACGTTAAAGCGCTGCAACAGGCGGCCGATGCCAGTGCGCGGTTGTTCGTGAAAACCCACAGGGTCACCCCAATAGGCCGACAACATGGGGTCGAGCGTGAAGCTGATGAACATGCTCACCAGCACCGACGCCACCACCGTCACGCCAAAGGGCCGAAACCATTCGCCCGAGACACCGGGCATGAAGGCCACGGGCAAAAACACGGCCACGATGGAGAAGGTGGTGGCGGCCACGGCCAAGCCAATCTCTGCCGTGCCTTTGAGCGCGGCGGTCACACGGTCAGCGCCGCGCTCCATGTGGCGCACGATGTTTTCTCGCACCACGATGGCGTCGTCAATCAACACGCCAATGGCCAAGGACAAGCCGAGCAGACTCATGAAATTGAGCGTGAAGCCGCACAACCACACAGCAATAAAAGCCGCGATCACCGAGGTCGGCAAGCTGAGCGCCGTGATGAGCGTACTGCGCCAGGAGTTGAGAAATATGTAGACCACAAACACCGTGAGCAAGGCGCCAAAAATGAGTGATTCGATGACGTTGTTGAGGCTGTTCTTGGCGTCCTTGCCCTGGTCTTGAGTCACCTCAATGCTTGTTCCTGTGGGCAAGGTTTTGCGGATCTCTTCGACCAGCTTGACGGATTTTTCGGCCACCGACACCGTGCTGGCGTCGCGCGAGCGCGTGATGGACAAGCCCACGTTGGGGTAACCGTTGCGCACTGAAAACCCCGCCAGCTCGGCAAAGGAATCTTGCACTGTGGCCACCTGCGCCAAACGGATCACGTCAGCACCACGGCGCTTGATGACGATCTGGCCAAACTGCGCTGGCGACTCAATGCGGCCAACGAGCCGGATGCTTTGGTCGTCCAGCGCGCCGCGCACCTTGCCCACTGGGGCGTTGGTATTTTCGGCACGCAGCGCGGCCACCACTTCACCCACCGACACGTTGTGTTCGCGCAGCTTTTCAGCGCGCAGCAGAACGCTCAATTCACGTTTGAGCGAGCCCCCGACAGCGACCGTGGCCACACCCGGAATGCCACGGAACTTGTCGGCCAATTGGTCTTCAGCCAAACGCGAGATGTCGGCGTGGCTTTGTGTCGTGCTCGAGAGCGCAATTTGCACCACCGGTTGGGCCGAAGGGTCGAGCCTTGTGAGCACCGGTTCGCGGATTTCGGTGGGCAGCTTGTAGCGCACGCTGCCAATGGCGTTGCGCACTTCATCGGCGGCTTCAATCAAGTTCTTGTTGAAGTTGAAGATGAGCACGATGCTGGCGTTGCTCTCGGCCGCCGTGGAACGCACTTGGTCGATGCCCGAGATGCTCTGCAGGGACTTTTCAATGCGGTTGATGAGCTCGCGCTCCACCGTGTCGGGTGACGCGCCCGGGTAGGCAATGTTCACCACCAGCACGGGCTGTTCAATGTCCGGGAACTGGTTGACGCGCAGCTTTTTAAGGGCCAACAAACCGAGGGCCATCAAGGCCAGGATGATGACCACCGTTGCCACGGGGCGTTTGATGCTGAAGTCTGAAAGGAACATGGTGGTGCTCGCTTATTTGGCCGCCGAGGCCGGTGCCACCACCGACGCGGCCGTCGCTGCCAGCGCGGCCGGGGTTGCAGTTGAAAGTGCAGCCGGGGTTGCAGCCGACCTTGCCCACTCCAGGCCCTGCCCATCCTTCAAGTTCGAGCCAGGCCTGCGCAAGAGTTGGTCGCCCGCAGCCAAGCCACTCTTGAGCAGCACGCTGCCCGTGCGTTCATCACGCTCGCCAAGTTGCACATTGACCTTACTCACGGTGGCACCTGCCACGCGCCACGCCACGGCGCTGTCGCCCGCGCGCTGCAATGTCGTCTCGGGCAGCATCAACACTTGCGCGCTGCCGGTGGTGATGCGCCCTTCTGCGTACAGGCCCGCCACCTTGGGGGCGTCACCCGTCAGTGCCACCAGCACTTCAACCTGTCGCGTGCTGGCGTTGGCTGCCGCGTCAACGCGTTTGACCTCGCCGGCAAACTCGCTGCCCGGGTAACCGTTGACACGAAAGCTCACCTTCTGGCCCAGCTTCAAATCGCCCAGGCGGTCGGCCGATACAAGGCCTTCAAACCGCATGCTGCGCGGGTCGATCACCTTGACCAGTTCTTTGCCCACGCTGGCCGTGTCGCCCACCGAGGCTTTGCGCTCACTCACCACGCCATCAAACGGCGCACGCACTTCTGTGCGTGTGAGTTGTTGGCGCGCAGCTGCCACACGGGCTTTGGCCGCCAGCACGTCGCTTTGGGCGTTGTTGCGGCGCACTTCGGCGTCTTCCAGCGCTTGCACCGAGATCATGCCCTGGGCCTGCAAGGTTTTCAGCCGCTGCATCTGGCGCTCGGCTTGCTCAAAACTCTGCGCCGAAGCCCGTGCAGCTTCGTCGGTCGAGGACAAATTGTCGCGAATGGACTGGTCGTCCAAGCGCACCAGCAAATCACCTCGGCGCACGGCTTCGCCGTTTTCTTTCAGCACCTGCAGCACCACAGCAGACACCTCGGCGCGCAAGTCGGCCTTGCGCTCAGGTTGGATGGAGCCTGTGATGACAGGCCCTTGGGCACGCTCACTCAACTGCACGGTGTAGATGTCTTCGGGCGACACGATGAGCCGCGCTTGCGACGCCGCACCGGCCGAGCCACTGGCCGCCTTGCCCGCGCCACCTGCGCCACCCGCATCACCCTTGCCGCAGCCGCCCAAGAGCAGCGCAAGGGCAAAACACATCATTGAAAGACAAGGCAAGCGGGTGGTTGAAGAAGTCATGAGCGTCTGGAGTGAGTGGGCACTGGGTGGGCACTGGAAGGGCGCGCGAGTATCGCGTGAGGCGATGACTTTGCAAGGCCGCAACGCTAACGTGTGCTGGGCCGCCCGAGCCATGCCCCCGCGACGAAAGAGCGCCATCGGCGGCGAAATGGCAGGCAGTGGGCGGCGATGGCATAGGGCGGTGCGCTGAGAGAAGCGAAGGCCGCCCCCTGTAGAGTGGCCCGCCATGTCACGTACCGCCCGTTTGTTGGATTTGATGCAAGTGCTGCGCCGCCATCGCCGCCCGGTGAACGGCGCGCAGTTGGCAGCGGACCTGGGCATCAGCCTGCGCACGCTGTACCGGGACATCGCCACGTTGCAAGCGCAGGGCGCCGCCATCGACGGCGCGC
>JAYVRO010000242.1:0-1806 GCA_043776165.1 Rubrivivax sp.
TGCACCGCCTACAAAGTGGCGCCCCAAGATGAAGGCCTGGGCCAAGCCGTCGGGGCTGGGCTGCACGCAGTAGCTGATGTTCATGCCCCACCTACTGCCATCGCCCAGCAAGGCTTGAAAGCGTGGGGTGTCTTGTGGTGTGCTGATCAAAAGCACGTCGCGCATGCCCGCCAACATCAAGGTGCTGAGTGGGTAGTAGACCATGGGCTTGTCGTACACCGGCAGCAGCTGTTTGCTGACGGCCAAGGTGGCAGGGTGCAGGCGTGTGCCCGAACCACCGGCGAGGATGAGGCCTTTGCGTGATGTCATGAGTCGTGTCGAGAGTTAGGAGCTGACAAAGGTTTTGTGGGCCCTTGGCACCGTGGTTCAGCAGCCCAGCACTTCGGCGAGCATGCGGTCAACCCCGGCTTGCCAAGGCGGCGCTTGCAGGCCAAAGTTTTGTTGCAGTTTGACCGTGGCCAATCGTGAATTGAGTGGACGCTGCGCTGGCGTGGGGAAGGCTGTGGTAGCCACGGCATGGATGGCGTCGGCGGGCACTTTGACGGCCTGACCATGGCGGCGCGCCCAGTCAATGACGTGCGTGGCATAGCCGTGCCAACTGGTTTGCCCTGTGGCCACGGCGTGGTAAGTGCCTGCTAAGGTGGGACTGTTAACCGCTGCACGCACAGCGTGGGCCGTGATGTCGGCCAGCCAGTCGGCACCCGTGGGCGCACCGACCTGGTCGTCAATCACGCTGAGAACATCGCGCTCAGCGGCCAAGCGCAGCATGGTGCGCGCGAAGTTGCCACCGCGCGCGGCATACACCCAGCTGGTGCGAAAGATCAAGTGTTGGCAGCCGCTGGCGCGAATGAGTTCTTCGCCTTCGAGCTTGGTCTGGCCATAAACGTTGAGCGGCGCGGTGATGGCGTCCTCAGCGCGAGGCGCGTCACCTGAACCGTTAAAAACGTAGTCGGTGCTGTAGTGTGCAAGCCAGGCGCCGTGCGCGGCGGCCCATCGCGCTATCACGCCCGGTGCGGTGGCGTTGATGCAACGCGCCAGCGCGGGTTCGCTCTCGGCTTTGTCGACAGCGGTGTGTGCTGCGGCATTGACGATGACTTCGGGCTGCATGGCTTGCAGCAGGGGCAGCAAGGCGTCGGGCTGGGAGAAGTCGGCACGCCATGGGCCGGGGGTGTCGAAATCGAATGCGGTCAGTTCGCCCAGCGGGGCCAAGGCGCGTTGCAGCTCCCAACCGACTTGCCCGTTTTTCCCCAGCAGCAAGATCTTCATGTCGTGGACGCTTGGGAGGGTGCTTGGGTCGCGTCGCGAGCGGCGTAGTTGGCCGACACCCAGTCGCGGTAGGCGCCGCTTTGCACCGCAGCCACCCAGGCGCTGTTGTCCAGGTACCAGGCGATGGTTTTGCGGATGCCCGTCTCGAAGGTCTCTGCTGGGCGCCAACCCAGTTCGCGCTCGATCTTGCTGGCGTCGACGGCGTAGCGGCGATCATGGCCCGGGCGGTCCTGCACGTGGGTGATGAGCCGCGTGTAAGAGCCCCCTGGGTCGGGCCGCAGGTCATCGAGCAGGGCGCAAATGGTGGTCACGATGTCGCGGTTGGGCTTTTCGTTCCAGCCGCCCACGTTGTAGGTTTCACCGACACGCCCGCCGGCCATCACGGTGCGGATGGTGCTGCAATGGTCTTGCACATAAAGCCAATCACGCACTTGCAAGCCATCGCCGTAAATGGGCAAGGGCTTGCCGGCCAAAGCGTTGACGATCATCAGTGGGATGAGCTTTTCAGGGAAGTGATAGGGCCCGTAGTTGTTGCTGCAG
>JAYVRO010000243.1:0-5771 GCA_043776165.1 Rubrivivax sp.
AGGAGATTCAAGATGCATTCAAAGCGCTACACCCAAACACCAGGCACACCGCGCGCAGGCCTCTGGTCCCGCAGCGTCAACAGCACCCCGGTGGGTGCCGCGTGCGCCACGCTGCTGGGCGCCCTGGCCTTCCTCAGCGGGCCTGCGGCGATGGCGTCCAGCCATCGTGAAGCGCCGTCCATCGCCACCAGCCCCAAGGTGGATGGCAGCGACTTCTACATGTTCAACAGTTATGAAGGCGGCCGCGGTGACTATGTCACCTTGATCGCAAACTACCAGCCGCTGCAAGACGCTTACGGTGGGCCCAATTACTTCAAGATGGACCCCAACGCGCTGTACGAAATTCACATCGACAACAACGGCGACGCCAGAGAAGACATCACCTTCCAGTTCCAGTTCAAGAACAATTTCAAGAACATCAAGCTGGCCGTCGGCAACCAGATGGTCGGCATCCCGCTCACCCAGGCCGGCGCGGTGAGCTCGCCCAACGATGCGGCGCTCAACGTCAACGAGCAGTACACCCTGAACATCGTCCGCGGCGACCGGCGCACCGGCAACGTGGCGGCGGTGACCAAGGTTGGCGGCGGCGCGATGTTCGACAAACCGGTGGACTACATCGGCACCAAGACACTGGGCAACGAGGCGGCTTACGCCACTTACGCCGGCAAGCATGTCTACGCGGTCACCATCCCAGGCTGCGCGATGCCGGGGCGGGTTTTTGTCGGTCAGCGCCAGGAGGCCTTCGCGGTCAACCTGGGGCCGATCTTTGACTTGGTCAACGCGCCACTGGCGGTGATCACCGACCCGACGCTGATCAACGCGGCGGCGGTCAACTCGATCCAGGACAAGAACGTCACCACGCTGGCGCTCGAAGTCCACAAAAGCTGCCTGACCCAGGGCAGCGAGAGCGTGATCGGCGGCTGGACCACCGCCAGCTTGCGCCAGAGCCAGTTGCTCAACCCCAACCCGCCAAGTGGCCATCAGACATCGACCACCGTCGGTGGGGCCTGGGTCCAGGTTTCGCGCCTGGGCATGCCCTTGGTCAACGAGGTGGTGATTGGCCTGGCCGACAAGGACAAGTTCAACGCGTCGCAGCCGCGCAACGACGGCCAGTTCGCCACCTACGTGACCAACCCTACCCTGCCGGTACTGCTTGACCTGGTACTTGGCCTGGGCGGCGCGGCGCCGACCAATCTGCCCCGCACCGACCTAGTCACGACGTTCCTGACTGGCATTCCCGGCGTCAACCAGCCCGCAGGGGTGGTCGGCTCGGAGATGCTGCGCCTGAACACCGCAATCGCTGCGGTGCCCTTCGCACAGCAAAACCGTCTGGGCATTGTTGGCAGCCTTCTGGTCAACGGCAGCGACTTCGCTGGCTACCCCAACGGCCGCCGGCCCAAGGATGACGTGGTCGACATCTCGCTGGTGGCAGTGATGGGCGGCCTGTGCGTAGCCAACGGCAATGCCAACGCGCTGGGCTTTGGCGCGGCGTGCAATCCAGCGGCAGTTCCCCTGGGCGCGACCGCCTTCAAGCTGCACGACGGCGTGGACCAGGCTGTGGTGCCGCTGTTGCCGGGGTTCCCGTACCTGAACACACCCAACCCCGGGGCACGTTGAGGCTCTGAGCAACGACCCCAAAATCCACAAACCCCATCAGGAGTTAACCATGTCCGTCTTGCTCTCCCGCGGCTTGCCCGCCTTGCTCTGCGTCCTGGCCTGGGCTATGCCCAGCGCTCAGGCTGCGGTGTTGAACTTCGACAACCCTGGCGCCATCGTCATCGACAACATCACCAATGTGGCCACCTACCATGAGGCCGGTTTTAAGATCGAAGGTGATGCCACAACGTTCTTGACCCTGCAAAACGGCCTGCTTGGATTTTCGGGCGCGCCGATCACTTTGACGGCCGACGACAACAGCGCGTTCAGCTTGCAAAGCCTGGAGCAAATGTTCTTCGACATTGGCTTTGGTGAGCAGCCCGGCGATCTGACCATCACCGGCTTGTTGAACGGACTGCAAGTCGCCAGCCAAACCTTGACATTGGCCAACACGGGCAATCTGGCAACGGTGCTTTTCGGCATCAACTGGTTGAGTGTCGACGCAGTGAGCTTTGTCGCCACGTCGGCCTACTTGCTCGACACCATCACCGTGGTCCCCGAGCCGGGCTCGTTGGCCTTGGTCGGTTTGATGTTGATGATCTTGGTACTGCGCGCCGGCAAGAAGACGCCAGCGGGGCCGATGGCCTTGGCTGTACCCGCCTAGGAGCGACAGCGGCAGAAAGTCCTTGCCGGCGTAGACGTACACCGGCAAGTAACTGAGGTTGCAGAAATAGGGTTGGAAGTGCCGGCGCTTTTGCTCACCATACGGTAGGGCTGCATGGGCCGAACAGGCGCCGGTCTCCACGCGACTCAAGGTCGGCACGCTGGCCATCGGCTCGGCTCGCCCAGCCGCCATCTACATCGCCAAGATGTTGCGCAGCGCGTTGTGGTCGCAACGCCTGACCAGTCCAAGCATTGGATAGCAGGCGTGCGGCATCAGTGCTCACTAGGGCAAACACCAGTGTCGATCAACCTTACCGATCTTCTGCGGTCGGCGCGCTTCATTCTGATCTGATATTGATTTGGAAGGATATTTCGGAAGTGTCACGATTCTTGCTACTGGGCTTTCCGTGCGTAGGATGCGCGTTAACTCATTAATCCGCCAGCGGAAAGGCTGTGACCATGACCAAAAAACCTTACCTCCCTATCGCCTTGTTGGCGCTGATGCTGCAGTTGACCGGGGCTGCTTATGCTGCTGTGACCCTTTGGGACAACGGTGGTCCGGCCACTGCACCGAATCAAGGTGGCAACAACATGTCCAGCTTCAACCAGGCCGCAGACTTCACGACGACCTTCACGACCAACCTGTCGAGCGTCACTTTCTGGAGCCTGGAAGGGGTCAGCACTGTGGCACCAAGCTACGCCGGATCCATCTTCTACCGCATCGTCGGCGATATCGGTGGCGCGCCAGACGACAGCACTGTTTTGGCCTCTGGCACTGCCACACCAACACGCACTGGCGCGGGAACGGCCCTGGGTTTGAATGTTATGAAGAACGACTTCGGCATCGCCTTGAACTCGCTGCTCGCCGGAACGTACTGGCTTGAGCTCCACAACGGTGCACTGAACGTGGGCAGTGACGATGTTGAGTTCTACTGGAGCTGGTCAGACCTCGGCGCTGCCGACAACGGATCTTCGTCGCTCGATCAAGAAAGGTCTTTGTTCCCGAATGATCCGACCTGGGGCACCAATGCCGCTGAACACGCCTTTTTGATCATGGGTGATCGGAACGTGCTGCCACCGCCGGGTATTCCTGAGCCTGCGACACTTTTGCTCACCGCCATCGCCATGGGCTCTGCATTGTTCGTGTCGCGCCGTCGCCGCCCGGTCTGAATCGACCGGCTGAAAATCAACATCGTTCAACAAGAGGATCGACATGAAAAAGCTCATAACAATCGGGTTGACGGCAAGCTTCATCTGCGGCGGCGCGCTCGCGCAGCAGGGCAACATGCAGGTGTTACCGATGACCTACCACGGCGTTTCAGAAACGCTGTTTCAACTGGCGCTGCAGCAGCAAGCTCAGGGCGTTCAAGGCCTGATGCCCGCGGCAGAGATGTTGCAAAAGCACGGCGGTTTGATTGAGGACACAGGCACCTCGTCGACCGCCCAGGCGTTGGCGTTGGCACCCGTGCAGGCTGCTCTGCAAACAGCGTTGGGCGCGGCAGCTGCTGCCGTTCCAGGCGCGAACTTCGAAGGGCCTGGCGTAGGCATGCCTGGCTTTGTCATGACCGGTGCGCCGCCAGACACGACGCTGGCTGTCGGCCCCAGCCACGTCATCGCCTGGGTCAACAGCATGTACGCGATCATGACCAAGGGCGGCGTGGTGTTGTCTTTGGTCAACGGAAATACGCCGTTTGCGGGTGTTCCCAACCTGTGCAGTTCGACCAACCGCGGCGACCCCATCCTTCAGTACGACCGCCAGGCTGACCGCTGGGTATTGAGCCAGTTCGCCTTCAATGTCTCTGGTGGCAATCCGGCGGCACCGTACCTGCAGTGCGTTGCGGTGTCGCAAACGAACAATCCCTTGGGCACCTACCACCGCTACAGCATTGCATTCGGCTCGGTCGCGCCAAACGGCTTCAATGACTACGGCAAGCTGGGAATATTCGACGACGGCTACTACACGGCCTACAACGTTTTTCAGGGCTCGCCAGCGGGTGGCAACTCGGGCGCGGCGTTGTGCGCCTCAGATCGCACCAAGATGCTGGCAGGTGACCCCAGCGCCACCACGCTGTGTGCACCTGTCGCCTTCTATGGCGGAGGCGCCGCCTTCTTGCCGGCTGATGTCGATGGTGCTGCGGCACCAACCACCACGGCACAAGGCAATATCTTCATGCGTCAATCGACTGCAGGCGGCGGCGTGCTGCGCATGCTGAAGCTCAAGGTTAATTTCGCAGCGGGTACCGGCACGTTGACTGACGGATTGGGCGGTGCATCTGGAACCTTTGTCCCGCTGAATGTTGGCAGCATTCCGCGTGCTTGCAATGGCAGCGGTGGCACCTGCATTCGCCAACCCACGACGGCCAATACGCTAGATACGCTGGGCGACCGCCTGATGTATCGCCTCGCCTACCGCAATCGTGGTGGCGTGGACAGCCTGATGGTGGTTCAGTCGGTCGACCCCGACGGTGCCGGCGCTCGCGGCTCTGCCATGCGTTGGTACGAAATTCGCCAGCCTTTTGCCGCAGTGCCCACGGTCTTTCAAAACGCAACTTATGACCCGGGAGCCACTGGCGACCGTTGGATGGGTTCGATCGCCATGGACAAGAACGGCAATATGCTGATGGGCTACAGCATGGCCGATGTCACGGCCAACAAGTTCGCGTCAATCGCAGTGGCGGGCCGTCTGCGCAGCGACGTGAAGAACACCATGCGCGCCGAGCAGGTGGCCTGGGTGGGCACCGGCGCGCAGACAGGGACGCTCACTCGGTGGGGCGACTACACCACCATGCAGATCGACCCTGTCGACGATTGCACTTTCTGGTACATCGGCCAGTACCTGCTCACTAACGGCACATTCAACTGGCGGACCCGCGTCGTCAACTACAAGTTCAACGGCTGCAACTGAAGCCGTTCGCCGCCGGCCCCAAAGGGGGCTGCCCAATAATCGGGCAGCCCCCTTTTTTTTTGACTCAAGCCAGACCTGTTGGAACCTGCCATGACCTTAAAGTTTGCTCTCGCCGCGACCTTCGTGTCCGCGCTTCATGCACCACTTCTGGCACAAACTGTCAGCGCGCCCTTGCCAGCCGAAACGGTTGTGCTGAGTACACCCAACACCAAACTGACCAGGGCCGAATATGAACGGCTGGTGATCGGATTTAGCCGAAATTCCGGCGCACCGTTGTCAGGTCCTAGCAACCAGTCGATGCAATCCGGCACCGAAGTTGCACGCTTGTTGGCTCTGGTCGATGAAGCCAAGCGCCGCGGTTTGGATCGCAAACCGGAAATTGCCGCACTGATGGAAGTTCGTGGCTACGTGATCTTGGCCAACGCGCTCTTGGCCGCATTGACCGAAGACGCCAGAAACGACGAAGCGGGCACGCGTGCGCTCTGGGAGTCGGACAAGAGCAGGTTCGTCGAGGTCGAGGTGCGCCAAATCCTCATTCGCCACAAGGGATCGGCGCTGGAGCGAGGCGACTCGAAAGCCAGTTCGCTCACGGATGCGCAGGCCAAGG
>JAYVRO010000244.1:0-21943 GCA_043776165.1 Rubrivivax sp.
CCTGGCGAGTGGGAGCCGATCGATGGCGCGCTGGAAGCCGTCTCGCGCCTGAACCACGCCGGCTGGCACACGGTGGTGGCCACCAACCAGGCCGGCATCGGCCGCGGCATGATCGACATGGCCAGCGTCAATGCCGTGCATGCCGAGATGAATCGCCAGTTGATGGTGGAAGGCGGGCGGCTGGACGCCGTGTTCTTTTGCCCGCACACGCCTGAAGACCACTGCGATTGCCGCAAGCCCATGCCCGGCATGATGCTCGACATTGGCAAACGCTTTGGCACCCCGTTGGCCCACGTGCCCATGGTGTGCGACACGCTGCGCGACTTGCAAGCTGCCGTGGCCGCGGGCTGCGAGCCGCACCTGGTGCGCAGTGGCCGCGCGAGTGGCCTGGACGATGCGGCCTTGGCGCACATCTTGGCCCAAGCGCCCGGCGCCACAGCGCACGCCGACTTGCCCAGCTTTGTTCAATTTTTATTGGCCCGCGAGGCTGCTGCCGCGCCGCCGACAGGCCAGCATGGCAGTGGGTACCCAAGATGAAACTGTTGTGGGCATGTCGCTCTGCCTTGTACGTGGTTTTTTTGGCACTTACCGTGATGCCCTGGGCGCTTTTTGTTCTGCTCATGTCAATCATGCAACGTGGTGTGCCGCTGTACTGGGTCTGCGCGGGCTGGTTGCGTGTGGCGATCTGGGGAGCGCGCCTCATTTGTGGTGTGCGCTGGCGTGTCACAGGCATGGAACACCTTCCCACGGCGGCCCAGGGGCAAGCGGCGGTGCTCCTGGCACCTAAACACCAGTCCACCTGGGAGACATTTGCGTTTCCCATGCTGATGCCTCACCCGCTGGCCTATGTCTTCAAGAGGGAGCTGCTCTACATCCCGTTTTTTGGCTGGGCCATGGGGCGTTTGGACATGATTCACATCGACCGCAGCAAACGCGCCGAGGCCTGGAACCTGGTAGCGCAACAAGGCAAGCGGCTTTTTGCGCAGGGGATTTGGGTCATCATGTTTCCTGAAGGCACGCGCATTGCGCGTGGCCAACAGGGCGTCTACAAAAGTGGCGCGTCGCGCTTGGCCATCGCGGCCGGCGTGCCCATCGCGCCGATTGCTGTGACTTCAGCGCGCTGCTGGCCACGCAAGAGTTTTCTCATTCGCCCAGGTGTGATTGACGTGTCAATCGGCAAGCCCATTGCGTCGGAGGGTCGCGAACCCGACGAACTGATGCAGGAAGTGCAAAACTGGATCGAGGCCGAAATGCGGCGGCTCGATGCCGAGGCATATGTCGACGCCGCGCCTGCGCTGGCGCAACCATGAATTTTCAGCTCTCGCTCTTTGGTGCGGCGGTGGATGGTGAGGCAGCGCCCCTCGTGTCTGCTGTGGTGGCGTCAGCTGCACTACCCGCTGCACTACCCGCTGCACTGCCCGCTCCAGTAAGAGCCGAGCCCACATCTTCAAATACAACCTCGCGTTTCTCCCACCCCCAAGCCCAGCGGGAAGTGTTGCTGGGCGAACACCGTGTGGGCTACGCACTGCGTCGCGCGAGGCGGCGCAGCATTGGTTTTGTCATCGGTGCCGAAGGACTCACCGTGAGCGCGCCGCGTTGGGTTGGGCAAAACGACATTGATGCCGCGTTGCGCGAAAAAGCAAACTGGTTGCTGCGCAAACTGCATGAGCAACAAGAGCGGGCGCAGCGCGTGGCCGCAACGCGCATCGAGTGGCGTGAAGGCGTGAGCCTGCCTTTTTTGGGTGACAACGTGGTGGTGGTCTTGGACCCTCGTTGCACGGGCGCTGTATTGAACGCGGCCGCCCAGGCTTTGCCAGGTGTGCCACGCTTGACGCTGCACGTGGGTTTGCCCCAGGGCGCAAGTCCAGAGCAATTGCGCGAAGCGGTGCAAAGCTGGTTGCAGCGCCAGGCGCGCCGCATCTTTGAGGAACGCTGCGCCATTTACGCGCAGCAACTCGGGGTGCGCATGACGCGTTTGTCGCTCAGCTCAGCCAGCACACGCTGGGGCAGTGCCAGCGCCGATGGCTCCATTCGGTTGAACTGGCGTTTGGTTCACTTTGCCCTGCCCGTGATCGACTACGTGGTGACCCACGAATTGGCCCACCTGCGTGTGATGAACCACAGCGCCGCTTTTTGGGGCGTGGTGCGTTCGGTATTGCCCAGCTACGAAAAAGCGCAGGGCACCTTGCGTGATCACCTGTTGCCGTCATTTGAATAATCCCACTCCTACTTTAGTAGGATGCGCGCGGCTGCAATCCTGTGCAGACTCGGCTTTGACGCTGTCAATGACATGCGCAGGGAAGCGCGGCACGCAAAGGGTCGCAGGGCGGCGGTGGGGTCAAAGCACTTTGGTTCCACCGCCCGCACCGCAAGTGCGGAACCCGCTGATCACATCAGACGTTAAACGGCCACGCTGAACCGCATCACACCATCACTGGCGATGGTGCCCCGCAATTGGCCTTGGGTCTGCAAAGCATGCACATGGGCAATGCTCTCGCCCATGGCGAACGACATCTGATGCGGGTCCAACTGGCGCCTGAAGAGCACGGGCAATAAGTCGGCGGCACTCTGTGGCGCGCTTGCGCAAGCCTTCATTACATCGGCAAAACGGTCATCGTGGTGCTGCTGCAGCTGGTCAACACGGGTGTGCAAACCCCTGAATGGTTTGCCGTGTGATGGCAAAACCAAGGTATCGGCGGGCAGCGCGTAAAAGCGCTTGATCGATGACAGGTACAGATGCAGCGGGTCGCCTTCAGGCTCCATCGGGAAGACACTGACGTTGGTGGAAATGCGCGGCAGCACCATGTCGCCAGAGATCAGCACATTCAGCGCCGGGCAATGCAGGGCGATGTGCTCTGGTGCGTGGCCGTGCCCGTCGATGCAAAACCACTCGCGCCCGCCGATACCCACCACCATGCCATCCATCAAGCGCCGGTACTGCTGCGGTACGCTGGGCACCAAGCTGGCGAAGTAGTTGGAACGGTCGCCTTCGGTCGTGCGCGGTTGTGGCTGCACCAAGCCGTGCAATGCGAAGAAGGGCGCAGCGTTTTCGCCGCCGGGGCCGCTGTTGGTTTGGCCGGCCAGGCGCGCTGCGTTCCAGTCGCCGTTGCTCATCCACAAGCGGCAATCGCGCTCTGGCGTGCTCCAGCGCTGCGTCAACCATGCCGCCAAGCCCACGTGGTCGGGGTGCATGTGCGTGACGATGACGCGCAACACGGGCAGGTCTTGCAACTCGTTAGCAAAAATTTGCTCCCAGTGGGCGCGTGTGGCGTCGTTGGAAATGCCGCAGTCAACGATGGTCCAGCCCGCGCGCCCGTCAATCACGTCACGCAGTAACCACAGGTTGATGTGGTCCAGGGCAAAGGGCAGTTGCATGCGCAGCCAGCGCACACCAGGCGCCACTTCCAATGTCGTGCCACTGGCGGGCAGGGTATCGCCCAATGGGTAGTGCAGCGCGCTTTCTTGTGTGTTGGCCATTGGCTTACCATTTACGTTGACGTAAACGTCAACCAAGAGTGCAGTCTAACCATGCCCCCTGCCAAGCCGTATGCCCAGCGCAAAAGTCCGGACCACGCGGCGCGCCCGGCCCGCCCGCGCCCCCGCTTGGCGTCACAGCGTGGCACAGCAGCACCGCCCAGTTTCACCATCACCGAGCTCGCGACCGAGTTCGACATCACGGCGCGGGCCATTCGCTTTTATGAAGATGTCGGCCTGATCACCCCCGAGCGTGCGGGTCGTAACCGGGTATATGGCCAGCGCGACCGCACACGGCTCAAGCTCACCTTGCGTGGCAAGCGCCTGGGCCTGAGCCTGCAAGAAATCAAACAACTCGTGGACATGTACGACTCGCCGTCTGACACAACGCAGCAATTGCAGGCTTTTCGCGTGGTGCTGGCCGAGCATCGCCAGCAGCTTGCTCGCCAGCGCGAAGACATTGAAATCACCTTGGCCGAGATCGAGCAGCACGACTTGCGTTGCCGGTCTCTGTTGGGCGGCACCAAGGCAGCTAAAAAGGGGCGATAAAAAAGGGGCGATAAAAAAGGGCTTGAAAGCGCGGCGCTGTCCACAGACCTCGGCGCGCTGCGTCTTCAGTTGCCGTCGACTTCTCGCAGCAAGCGCTGCGTCGGCAGCATGCCCATGTTCAACAAATCGGCGATGTCGGCCATGTCGTCTGGCAGCGCCGCGTTGTCCCAGCCCGCCGCGCTGTGGCGCGCCACGCGAATGGCCAGCAGCACATTGCGCACTTGCACCGTCTCGGCATGGCGGTGGTCAGTGATGCGCACCAGCAACTCGGGCAGACGCCAAGTTTGCATCAAGGCGTGTTGCAGATCGGCCAGTTCGGTGCCCAGCAACTCGCGTTGTATGTCGGCACTGCGCAAGCTTGAATCCTGCGTTTGCCGTTGCTGAATTTGCAAGGCCAGGGCCGGCGCGCGCACCCACAGCAGCATCTCGGCAAAGTCGTGCAGCAGCGCGGCTTCATGAATCACGGCGGCGTCGTGGTCCATGCGGTGCACTGCAAACGCAATGGCAAAGTTGGCAGCGCGGTGGGCACGTGTCAGCACCCCCATGAAGCCCTCAAGAGCGTCGGGCTCGTCGGCCAGAACTTCTTCCACCGTGGGCTGCAGACCAAAGGTGTCGAAGAAGGGTGTGATGCCCAGCATCACCAGTGCCTCGGTGGCGGTTTCGGTGTCGCTGCCGCCGCGGCCCCTGCGCAGTGCCGCCACATGGCCCAGCACCTTGAGCGTCATCAGCGGGTCACGCTCAATCACGTTGGCCAACATGCGCGCGTCAACATCGTCCTGGCATTCACGCAGCTCTTCAATGCGATCGGCGGTATCCGCCAGGATCGGCAGCGCTGCCAATTCAAAGCAGCGTACCCAGCCAGCCACGTCGCGCGCGGCGCGGGTGATGAACGGTGGGCTGGCAACTGTGAGCATGGGGCGAACAAACCCTTTGTCGTTGACAGGTTGTCGGTACTTTCGCCCCCGACTTAAGCCACAGTCGTGCCCCAGGCGCCAATGCGGCAGCCGCAGGCAAGTCAACAGCGGCCCTCCGGTATGCTTGACGTTGACGTCAACGTCAACTGCCTGGAGACGGCGCCATGGAACTGCCCGGCC
Source organism: Rubrivivax sp. (assembly GCA_043776165.1). GTDB lineage: Bacteria > Pseudomonadota > Gammaproteobacteria > Burkholderiales > Burkholderiaceae_C > Rubrivivax. The sequence goes on from JAYVRO010000244.1 coordinate 5,118, forward strand.
TGAATTTCTACCTCGGTGAAGACATCGACGCACTGCGCGACGCCGTGCGTTCTTTCGCGCAAGCCGAAGTGGCACCATTGGCGGGCGAGCTCGACAAAAGCGATCAATTTCCCATGCACTTGTGGCGCAAGATGGGCGCGCTCGGCGTGCTGGGCATCACCGTGCCCGAGGAGTACGGCGGCGCCGGCATGGGCTATCTGGCACACATGGTGGCGGTAGAAGAAATCAGCCGCGCCAGTGCCGCCATTGGCCTGAGCTACGGCGCGCACAGCAACCTGTGCGTGAACCAGATCAAACGCAACGGCAGTGAAGCGCAAAAGCGCCAGTTCCTGCCCAAACTCATCAGTGGCGAGCATGTCGGTGCGCTGGCCATGAGCGAGCCCGGCGCGGGCAGCGACGTGCTGAGCATGAAGCTGCGCGCCACCGAGCAAGACGGCGGCTATCTGCTGAACGGCAACAAGATGTGGATCACCAACGGCCCCGACGCCGACGTGATGGTGGTCTACGCCAAAACCGACCCCGAGCTTGGTGCTCGTGGGGTGACCGCCTTCATCGTCGAAAGAGGCATGCCCGGTTTTGGCACGGCGCAAAAACTCGACAAGTTGGGTATGCGCGGCAGCAGCACGGGTGAGATGCTTTTCAACAATGTCTTTGTGCCCTCAAGCAATGTGCTGGGCGCCATGAATGGCGGCGCCAAGGTTTTGATGAGCGGCCTGGATTACGAGCGCGCCGTGCTCGCCGCTGGCCCCATCGGCATCATGCAAGCGGTGATGGACAACGTCGTGCCTTACGTTCACGAGCGCAAACAGTTCGGTCAAAGCATCGGTGAATTTCAGCTCATCCAGGGCAAGCTCGCTGACATGTACACGGTGCTGCAAGCCGCGCGTGCTTTCGCCTACACCGTGGGCAAAAACCTTGACAGCCTGGGCACTGAACATGTGCGCCAAGTGCGCAAAGACTGCGCCAGCGTCATCTTGTGGTGCGCAGAAAAAGCCACCTGGATGGCCGGTGAAGGCATCCAGATTTTTGGTGGCAATGGTTACATCAATGACTATCCGCTGGGCCGTTTGTGGCGCGACGCCAAGCTGTATGAAATTGGCGCGGGCACGAGCGAAATCCGCCGCATGCTGATCGGGCGCGAGCTGTTTGGCGAGACGATGTGACGCTGCCGACACTGCACCGCAGCACCGATGAGTCCATGAGCCCGTAAGCCCATGAGCAAAGTACTCACCGAATTGCTGGCCAACAACCGCACGTGGGCCGCCGCCACCGAGCAGCGCGAACCCGGGTTTTTCACGCGATTGGCGCGGCAACAAAGCCCCAAATACATGTGGATCGGCTGTGCCGACAGCCGTGTGCCAGCGAACGAAATCACGGGCCTGGACCCGGGTGAAGTGTTCGTGCACCGCAATGTCGCCAACGTGGTTGTGCACTCGGATTTGAATGCCTTGTCCACCATCCAGTTTGCGGTCGAGCACTTGAAGGTCAAGCACATCATGGTCGTGGGCCATTACGGCTGCGCAGGCGTGCGCGCGGCCATGCTCGGCATCCGCATCGGCTTGGCCGACAACTGGTTGCGCCATGTGCAAGACGTGCGCTTGCGCCATCGCAAGCGGTTGGAGCATTTGTCAGAGGCCGAACAAGAAGACACGCTGTGCGAGATGAACGTCATCGAACAGGTCGGCAATGTGGCCTTGTCCACCGTGATGCAAGACGCCTGGTCGCGTGGCCAGGAAGTGTCGGTGCACGGCTGGGTTTACGGCCTGCGTGACGGTTTGCTGAAAGATTTGCAAGTCACCATGGATCGGCGCGAAACCGTGGTCGATGTATTTGGCGCCGCCATCAAACGCTATCCGCGCAGCGACGCACGCCCAGACGCAGCGCCGGCGGACGACGCACTTGATCTCGACGACGCCGATACGGGCTTTGGCGCTGGCGCGCTGTGACGCGCGCATTTGTGCAATGACTGGACTGGCATGTTTCCCCACCGGCTGACCGACCGCAACGCCTTTGACATCGCGCAAGCCATGCGTGAAGGGTTTGATCGTCACTACCGCTTGTTTCGCCAGACCAGCGCCGAGGCCAAACAACGTTTCGAGTTAGCCGATTGGCATGGCCAACAGCGGGCGCAGGCGCAGCGCATTGAGTTTTACGACAAGCGGGTCGACGAAGCCGTGGCGCGCCTGCGCGACGAGTTCAGTGTGGAGCAGTTGTCGATGGACACTTGGCAGCAAGCCAAGCTGCATTTCATCGGCCTGTTGGTCGACCACCACCAGCCTGAACTGGCCGAGACTTTTTTCAACTCCGTCACGGCCAAGCTTTTGCACCGCAGCTACTTTCGCAACGACTTCATCTTTGTGCGTCCTGCTGTCAGCACCGAATACATTGAGAACGACGAACCCGCCAGCGCGCCGACTTATCGCGCTTACTACCCCACGCTGGCCAACTTGCATGACACCTTGATGCGCGTCGTTTCCAACTTCGAACTGCAATGTGAGTTTGAAGATCTGGCGCGAGACATGCATCAAGTCATGGCCGCTTTGCAAGTCCAGGCCAAGCTGCCCTTGAGCGAATGGCGGCTGCGCGCAAACTTTCAAATTCAAGTGCTCTCGTCTTTGTTTTATCGCAACAAAGCGGCCTACTTGGTGGGAAAGATCATCAACGGTTTTACCGAGATGCCGTTGTGTCTGCCGGTGCTGCACAACGAGCTCGGCCAACTGGTGATTGACACGGCCCTGCTGCGCGAGGACGAGCTGCTCATCGTCTTCAGTTTTGCCCGCGCCTACTTCATGGTGGACATGGAAGTGCCCAGCGCCCATGTGCAGTTTTTGCGCAGCCTGATGCCGCGCAAACCGCGCGCCGAGCTGTACAACGCCCTGGGTTTGCAAAAGCACGGCAAGAACCTCTTTTACCGCGACTTGCTGGCTCACCAGCGCCACAGCACCGATCGCTTTCGCATCGCACCGGGCATCAAAGGCATGGTCATGCTGGTGTTTGACTTGCCCTCGTTCCCCTACGTCTTCAAGTGCATCAAAGACTTTTACCCGCCGCAAAAGGAAACCACACGCGAGCAGATCAAAAGCAAGTATTTGCTCGTCAAACAGCACGACCGCGTGGGCCGCATGGCCGACACACTGGAGTACAGCAACGTGGCGTTCCCGCGCCACCGGTTCGACCCCGAACTGGTGGCCGAGCTCAAGCACTTTTGCCCCAGCCTGGTCGAAGAAGACGGCGACATGTTGATGTTGCGCCACCTCTACATCGAGCGGCGCATGATCCCGCTCAACATCTACTTGCACGACGCTTCACAAGAGGGCGACGTCGACGCCATCGAGCGTGCGGTGGTGGAGTACGGCAACGCCATCAAAGACCTGGTGGCGGCCAACATCTTTCCCGGCGACATGCTGTGGAAAAACTTTGGCGTGACACGCCATGGCAAGGTCGTGTTTTACGACTATGACGAGATCGAATACCTCACCGATTGTGTCTTTCGCAAAGTGCCCACACCGCGCAATGAAGAAGAAGAGATGTCGGGTGAAATCTGGTATCGCGTCGGCCCCAAAGACGTGTTCCCCGAAACCTTTGGCCCCTTTTTGCTGGGCAATCCCAGCGTGCGTGACGTGTTCCTGAAGCATCACGCCGATTTGCTTGACGCTGCGTTCTGGCGGGGCCATCAAGAGCGCATCCAGGCCGGCCACGTGCACGACGTATTTCCCTACGAGCCCGCCAAGCGCTTCAGCGCACAGCGCGCAGCGCAGTCTTGACGTTTGACTTCATTCACAGCGTTTCATCGACCCCCGGTCATCTCAAACCGATCACCTTAAACCGATCTTCGCCAACCGGTCTTCGCAAACATTTCACAGGAGAACCACCATGCTCGACCCCGTCGTCATTGTTTCTGCCGCGCGCACGCCCATTGGCGGCATGCTGGGCGACTTTTCTTCACAACAAGCCTGGGAGCTGGGGGCCGTGGCCATCAAGGCGGCTGTGGCACGCGCGGGTGTGCCGGGTGACGCCATCGACGAAGTGCTGATGGGCAACTGTTTGATGGCTGGTCAGGGCCAGGCACCAGCACGCCAGGCCATGCGTCGCGCGGGCCTGCCCGACAGCACTGGCGCTGTGACGATGAGCAAGATGTGCGGCTCGGGCATGCGCGCCATGATGTTCGCGCACGACATGCTCGCAGCGGGCAGCGCGAGCGTGATGCTCGCCGGTGGCATGGAAAGCATGACCAATGCGCCGCACCTGATGTTTGCGCGCAAGGGTGTGCGCTACGGCGCGGCGCACATGTTTGACCACATGGCCATCGACGGCTTGGAAGACGCCTACGAACGCGGCAAAGCGATGGGTGTTTTTGCCGAACTGTGTGTCAGCAAATACGGATTTACGCGCGAAGCACAAGACGCCTTTGCCATCGCGTCCACCCAGCGCAGCAAAAAGGCCAATGAAGACGGCAGCTTTGACTGGGAGATGGCGCCCGTCAATATCCCCGGCAAAGCGGGCGATGTGCTCATCAAGTTTGACGAACAACCTTTCAAGGCCAAGCTCGACAAGATCCCGGGCTTGAAGCCCGCGTTCAAGAAGGACGGCACCATCACAGCGGCCAATGCGTCGAGCATTTCAGACGGCGCTGCGGCGCTGGTGTTGATGCGCGAAAGCACGGCGCGGCAAATGGGGGCCACGCCCATCGCCCGCATCGTGAGCCACGCCGTGCATGCGCAGGCCCCTGATTGGTTCACCACCGCACCGGTGGGCGCCATCAACAAGGCTTTGAAGAAAGCCAACTGGGACGCGAGCCAGGTTGAGCTGTGGGAAGTCAACGAAGCATTTGCTGCCGTGTCCATGGCGGCCATGAGTGAATTCAAACTGCCGCACGAGATCGTCAACGTGCACGGCGGCGCCTGCGCGCTGGGCCACCCGATTGGCGCGTCAGGTGCGCGCATCGTTGTCACGCTCCTGGGTGCACTCAAGAAATACAACAAAAAGCGTGGTGTGGCCGCGCTGTGCATTGGCGGCGGTGAAGCCACGGCCATGGCCCTTGAGATGCTCTGACTTGGTCTGAGATGGCGCTGCTGGGTCTGGCCAACACGCACGAGTTGGGGCTCTTCATGCTGGCCGTGTTGGTGTTGAACGCCACGCCCGGCGTGGATCTGTTGCTGACCGTTGCGCGTACCTTGCAGGGCGGCGGGCGTGCCGGCGTTGCAGCGGCACTCGGCATCAACGCGGGCTGTGCGGTGCATGCGTTGGCAGCGGCCTTTGGGCTGGCGGCGATGCTGGCTTTGTCGGTCAACGCGTTCACGGCCATCCAGTGGCTGGGTGCGGCTTACTTGCTGTGGTTGGCGCTGGGCATGTGGCGCGCAGCTTGGCGCGCGACACCGCCGCAGGCCGCTGTTAACGTTTCACCTGCGCAGAACGTGGGGAACCTTGACAGCAGTCGGCGCAGTGCCTGGGCGGACTTTCGCGCGGGGATGCTGACCAATTTACTCAACCCCAAGGTGGCCTTGTTTTTCTTGGCTTTTTTGCCGCAGTTCATTGCACCTTCCACTTTAGACAAGTCGGCCGCTATGCTGGCTTTGGGCGCGCTTTTTGTGGTGCAGAGCACGCTGTCGCTGATGCTGGTTGTGGCCTGCGTGGCCCAACTGCGTCGCAGGCACCCGTTGCGCGCTGGCGCCGCCAGGGTGCGCGTGCTGAATGCGCTCGGCGGGGCACTCTTTGCGGCGCTGGCTTGGCGCTTGGTGGTTGGCCGGTAGACGTCAGCCGTTAGCCGTTAGCCGTTAGCCGTCGACCGTTCTCCTTCCATGCGTGGCCCTTAGAACTTGGCCCTGGAGAACTTGGACAGCGAAAACTCAGACCGTGCTTTTTGCAAGCGCCATGCGCCCTGCTGTCCACTCCCGCACGACCTCACCCAACACATCCAGCGGAATCGATCCTGTGCGCAGCACCAGGTCGTGAAAGTCGCGCAGCGAAAAGCGCTCGCCTTGCACCGCACGGGCTTCGTCGCGCAGCGCCACGATGTGCAGCATGCCCACCATGTAAGCGCAGGCTTGGCCGGGGTTGACCACGTAGCGCTCTACCTCTTGTGCACCAATGCCATAGGCGATGGCCTGTTCGCGTGTCCAGCGTTTGGCGTGCAAGCCGGTATCCACGACCAAACGCCGTGCGCGAAAAAGCTGCGCGTCCAAGGCCCCCAGGTGGCCCAGCGCGTCGCCCTCGTACCAGCCTTGTTCAATGGCCAGGCGTTCTGCGTAAAGGGCCCAGCCTTCGCTGTGCGCACTGCCGCCGCCAAAAACGCGGCGTTGGCGCCACTGCGGTAAGGATTGGTTTTCTTGTTGGATGGCCAACTGGAAGTGGTGGCCAGGCACGGCCTCGTGCGCGGTCAAGGTGCGCATGCCCAACACGTTGAACTCGGGCCCAGGCATGGGCACCCAGAACACCGCGGCACGGCTGCCATCGCTGGCCGGTGGGCTGTATGAGGCACTGGCCGTGCGTTCGGTCAACGGCCCGACGCGACGCACCTCAACGCCGACTTTGGGCTGAAGGCTGAATAGCGATTGCGCACGCTGTGTGGCGTCGGCCACCAGTGCGCCGTAACGCTTTAGCAGCGCAGGGCGGGGGTCCGGGTACTGGGGTGGTTGATTCTCTTTTTGCAGTGCGCTCATGCGCTGCGCAACGCCGCCTTGTGTGCGGCCCATGGCTTTGAGCAGGCGGTCCATCTCGCCCTCCAGCCGAACCACTTCACGCAGACCGAGTTGGTGGATTTCATCGGCCGACATGCGCGTGGTGGTATTGCTGGCCAAGGCCTGCGCATAGGCCGCACCACCGCCTGAAAAACGCCACAGGCCGGCGTCGTTGCCGGTGCGTGGGTGGATGTCTTGCAAAAACGCGGCAACGCGCTCCCAGGAGGGGCGCAGCTGCGTGCCCACCGTGGTTTGTACGGCGTTGATGGCCTGCTCGCGTGCGGCAAGGTCGAGGTCGGGCACGCTGGAGATACGCCGCGTGAAGGCCGCCACCACGGGCTCGTCAGCAAGCGCTGAGTCCAGCAGCACTCGCATTTGCATCTGCGCGCGCTCGACGATGAAACGCGGCGGCAAAAAACCGCGTTGCACGGCGCGTTGTGCCAGGGCCAGCTCTTGCGCCACGCGCTGGGGCATGGCGCGCAGCCGCGAAAGATAGGGCGCCACATCGGCCGCACGGCGAAGCGGCTGACCCTCGGCAAACAAAGACTGGTAACGCACTTGCGCGCCAAAGTTTTGGTTGTAGATGAATTGCTGATCTTCAAAGGGCGCGGCAGCGATGACACGCGACAAGCCCCACTGCATGGTCAGCGCACCGATGCGCTCGTCACCCACCAAACCGGCCGCCAGATAGGCGTCCACACGGGCCAAACCCTGCGCGGCAAGGGCCAAGCGGCGTTCGCGCTGAGCATCCGTGACGGGGCTCAGCTGGCCGTCGAGTTGGGCCTGCTCGTCGGCTGCAAAGTAGCGCATGAAAGTGCTGGACTCGGGCGACGAGCGCACCCAGTCTTGCGAAAAACGCTCAGACCACTGCGTGAAAGACAGTCTTGGCTTGGCGTCCCCTACATCCTTCACGTCCGTTGCGGCAAGTGTGGTGGGCGCTGCCAGCAGTACGCACAGGCTGGCGCATACCAGCACGCAGGCGCGGCGTGTCAAGCCCGGGGTCAGGTTCATTGCGGATTGCAAGAGGGGCTCCTTGAACTATTTATCGTGGGTGCAGAGTGACCAGGGGCGCAGCAGATTCAGACCGCCATCAATCCTGCATCACCACACGAATCGGCAATGTGGCTTGTTGGGTCAGCGGCGGCGCGCAGGCCTCATCGTCATCAAACGCCAGGTCGCCAGCCGCATCGGCCACGCCGGTGGCCAGGATGCTGGTGAACGGGTAGAGCTGCCTGTCCATCAAGTGCGACGGCACAACATTGCCCATGGCAGTGAGCATGTTCTCGATGCGCCCGGGGTACTGACGCTCCCACTCGTAGATCATCTTCTTGACCTGCACACGTTGCAGGTTGTCCTGGCTGCCACACAGCGTGCAGGGGATGATCGGGAATGCGCGGTGTTCGGCCCAACGCACCAAGTCGCCCTCGGCCACATAGGCCAGTGGACGGATGATGATGTTCTTGCCGTCGTCACTTACCAACTTGGGCGGCATGCCTTTCATCTTGCTGCCAAAAAACATGTTCATCAGCAGGGTCACGACCATGTCGTCACGGTGATGGCCCAGGGCGATCTTGGTCGCACCCAGTTCACCAGCCACGCGGTACAAGATGCCCCGGCGCAGGCGTGAGCACAAGCTGCACATGGTCTTGCCTTCGGGGATCAGGCGCTTGACGATGCTGTAAGTGTCTTGGTTTTCGATGTGAAAGGGCACGCCGGTGGTGGCCAAATATTCCGGCAAAACATGAGCCGGAAAGCCGGGTTGTTTTTGGTCCAGGTTGACGGCCACGATCTCAAAGTCAATCGGCGCGCGCTGGCGCAAGCTGATGAGGATGTCGAGCAACGCGTAGCTGTCTTTGCCACCCGAGACACACACCATCACCTTGTCACCGGCCTCGATCATGTTGAAGTCAACCACCGCCTGGCCGACCTGGCGGTGCAGGCGTTTGCTGAGCTTGTTGACTTCGAAACCCGCCTTCTTGGCCAATGCATTGACTGCGGCGCTGGTGGCTGCACTTGTCGCTGTACTTGTCGCCAAACCGGCGGCGCGCATGTCGGTCATGTCATTCATGGCTTGCTCTTTTTGATGGCAAAAACTTCCACGCCCACAGCCGCGCAGTCGGGGTAGACATCGGGCTTTTCAGTGCTCACGCGGGCAGCAATCACTTGCGGGTGGGCGAGCATGGCGGCCAGCACTGCGTCGGCCAGCGTTTCTTGCAGTTCGACATGACCCACCGTCACGATGTGTGTGATGCGCTGGCGGATGAAGTCGTAGTCCACCACCTCGGCCAATTGGTCGGCTTGCGGGGTTGATGCCGCCAACGGCACGTACAAGTCAACGTTGAAAACCACGCGCTGCTTGGCCTGCTTTTCGAAGTCATGCACGCCGATGTCCACCATCACCTCAAAACCGCGCAAGAAGAGGCGGCGACAGTCGTGCAGTGCGGGGTGTGTGATCAGAGGTGACGTCATGCTCATGTCAAAAATGAGGTCTGACTGCCGCGCACCATGAACATCACATCGCGCGGCTGGGCTTGCAAATGTTGACCACCGTCCACCAGCACGGTTGTGCCGGTGATGCTGGGGGATTCAAGCAAAAAACGCACCGTGCGCGCAACGTCTTGCGGCGTGGAGGTTCGCGCCAGCGGGTTCAACTGCGCGGCAGCTTGCAACTCGGCGTCGTTCATGTCGCCTGACAGCAGCGTCAAGCCCGGCGCCACGCCGCACACCCGCACGGTGGGCGCCAAGGCCATGGCCAGCATCGTGGTGGCGGCTTGCAACGCGGCCTTGCTCAGCGTGTAGCTCAGGTGATCGGGGTTCATGTTCCACAGTTTCTGGTCCAGCAGGTTCACCACCACGCCACCGCCGGCAAAGTGCAGTGCCCGCGCCAGGACGATGGCCGGTGCGGTATTGGCGCGCCAAGCCCGCTCCATGTTGGCGCTGCTGAAGCTGGCGACATCGTCATGCTCAAAGAGCGATGCGTTGTTGACCACGGCATCAATGCGGCCGAAGTGCGCCATCGCGGCGGGTACCAGGGCTTCGCAAGCCGCGTCGTCAGACAAGTCAGCGCAGAAGCATTCAGCACGTGCACCACACGCGCGCGCATCCGTGGCCGTGGCTTCGGCGTCGCCGCGCGAATGCCGGTAGTGCAGCGCCACGTCCCACCCCTGAGCAGCCAGCGCGAGCGTGATCTCGCGCCCGATGCGCCGCGCGGCGCCGGTGACCAAGGCCACGGGGCGGGTCGTGCGTGCGGTGGTTCTGCTGCTGGGGACGGAGGCGGGGCTGGTGGTCATGCTTTCTACAATGCACGGGTGCTGAAAAATGAACCCGGCAGTGTAGCTAGGGCCTGTCACCATATAAATCGCCCCTTGCAACCTCGGCCCTGCGGGTGGCACCCCAGAGCGGGCGCACTCGTCGTTGCAAATGCTCGTCGGGGGGCCAGCCCCGACTCCGCTTTGCGCCTAGATTGCGCCCGCTCTGGGGTGCCACGCAGGGGCGATTTATATGATGACAGGCCCTAGCCCCCTTCAGGCGCCTGAGCCGTCGGCCCTGGCATGGCAGATCGCGGCGGCTATCCACAGCGCGGGTGGGAGCTTGCCTTTTGACCAATTCATGGCGCTGGCCCTCTACGCACCGCAAGGCGGCTACTACACGCGCAGCAGCCGCCAGATCAGTGCACTGCCCGGCTCAGGCAGCGACTTCACTACCGCGCCAGAGTTGTCGCCGCTGTTTGGTGCGGCCTTGGCTGTGCAAGTACACCAAGCCCTGTTGGCAGCCGATGCTTCAACGGTCTATGAGTTTGGCGCGGGTTCGGGCGCCTTGGCTGAGCAGTTGTTGGTCGCCTTGGGTGAGGCTTGCCAAAAGTACTTCATCGTGGACTTGTCGGGTGCGCTTCGCGAACGTCAGCAAGCGCGTCTGCAGCGCTTTGGCGCGCGTGTGGGTTGGCTGGATGCGCTGCCCGACAAGATGCACGGCGTGGTGGTCGGCAACGAGGTGCTCGATGCCATGCCCGTGCAGCTGCTGGCCTTTGATGGGGCGCACTGGTTCGAGCGCGAGGTGGCCTGCGGTGATCGTGGCGACGGTGAATTCAATTGGCGTGATCGTCCCACGTCACTGCGCCCACCTCGGCCAAACCCTGCCGTCACCCCGGGCACCGTGACTGAAATCCACCTCCAGGCAGAAGGCTTTGTGCGCACCTTGGCAGACCGCCTGACACGCGGTGCCGCTTTTTTCATTGACTACGGTTTCCCCGAGGCCGAGTACTACCACCCGCAGCGCACCGGCGGCACGCTGATGTGCCACCGCGCGCACTTGGCGGACACCAACCCGTTGGTCGACGTGGGCGAGAAGGACATCACCTCACACGTTAACTTCACGGGCATCGCGCTGGCTGCGCAAGAGGCCGGTCTGGACGTCATCGGCTACACATCACAAGCGCGCTTTTTGCTCAATTGTGGCTTGACGGACCTGCTGCAAGGCGCCGATATCCGCACCACAGCGGCGGCGCAAAAGCTCATCACCGAACACGAGATGGGCGAACTTTTTAAGGTCATTGGCCTGGGCAGAGGCTTGGCGCCCTACCCGCAGTTTTCGCCCGTCGGTTTTGCGGCGGGTGACCGCACGCACACTTTGTAGTCAGTCGTTGGCGCGCAGCGAACAAGGCGAGTCACCTCATGCGTTGGCTCATCGTCTTTTTGCTCGCTTGCCTGATCTTCAATGGCCTGCAAGGCTGGCTGCGCAGGATCGGCCTGGGCCGCTTGCCCGGGGATTTCAGTTTTCGATTCCGTGGTCGCGACTGGTACGTGCCGCTCACCAGCAGCCTGGTACTCAGTGTGCTGATGATGCTCTTGGGGTGGGTGGTGTGAGCGCGGTGCAAGCCTGGATCGCAGCCACACGCGCAGCAAAAACCGCTGCGCCGATGGCCGGGCCGCGCGCGCCCTGTGTTGCCGCGTGCGCGGCCACGCTGGCGGTGTCAACGGCTTGAGCGGCCAGTAAAGCGGCGTGCAGCCGCTGCGCGTCGACGCTGGCCGGCGCAAGGCACTGGGCGGCTTGCAAGAGGCCGTCAAAACGCGCCGCGCGGCGCAATGCGTCGCAGCGCTCCAGCAAGCTGAGCAGGCCTTCGGCCTCCAGCCCTTGAGCGCCTTGCAGTTGCGTCAACTCGCGCATTAACAAGGTTGCCAACTCCTTGCACTCGCTGGGCACGCGCCAACGCTCTGCGATGGCACTGGCGTCGTTGGCATCAAACACCAGGCAGGCAAAGCGCACGGCCAACGCGGCGCCCTGTTGTGCGCAACGGTCCAGCCGCTGGCACAAGGCGGCGTCGGCTTGTACGCTGGGCAACAAGCGCGGCAAGGCGTGCGTTTCATGCAGCACCGCCAGCAAACGGCTGGGGCGGGCCTCCATCAAACCACGCGACAACTCTTGCCACACGCGCTCGGCCACCAAAGCGTCCACTTCGCCCTGCGCCACCATGGTTTGCAGCAACGCCAAAGTCTCTGGTGCCAGCGTGAAGGTGTGAAAGCGCGCAGCCAGGCGGGCCACACGCAGCAGGCGAACAGGGTCTTCAACAAAAGCCGCTGAGACATGGCGCAACACGCCGGCGCGCAGGTCACGCTCGCCGCCGAAAGGGTCAATCAGGCGCCCGTCGGCGGCGCGCGCCATGGCGTTGATGGTGAGATCGCGCCGCGCCAGGTCTTGCTCCAAAGTGACCTCGGGCGCGGCATGAAACGTGAACCCGTGATAGCCCGGCGCCGACTTGCGCTCGGTGCGCGCGAGTGCCACTTCATCGCCCGTCTGTGGGTGCAAAAGGACGGGGAAGTCGCGGCCGATGGGGCGGTAACCCAGCGCCACCAAGGCTTCAGGCGTGGCGCCTACCGCCACCCAGTCGTGGTCGGTGGCAACCAGCCCGAGCAGGCCGTCTCGCACCGCGCCGCCGACTTCAAAAAGCTCCATGGCCGTGCCAGTGCTTTCAGCTCAAATCGATTGTTAGATCAGCTCACGTTGGCTGCGTGCGATAGGGTTCGTCATCGGCCACCCAATCGTGCTCTTGCAGCGCGTCAGCCATCCAGCGCGCCACGCTGGGCAGGGCGCAAACACGTTCGACGTAGGACCGAGTCATCTCAGACGTTGGTAGCCCGTAGCCACGAATGCGCATGCACACCGGCGCAAAAAAAGCATCGGCAGCGCTGAAAGCACCAAAGAGCATGGGGCCGCCCTGGGTGTGCAGCTGCTCGCTCCACATCTGATCGATGCGCGTCAGATCGCGCCTTGCTCCTTCATGCTCAGCCAGCAGCTTGGCGCCAACCTCGGGCAAGTGCGCTTCAATGTTCATCGGGAAAAAGCTGCGCAGCGCGGCAAAACCACTGTGCATCTCGGCACACAGGCTGCGCGCGCGGGCCCGTTGGCGGGCATCTTGCGGCCACACCCCCGCCTGCGGAAACTTGTCGTGCAGCGCTTCGACGATGGCCAGGGTGTCCCACACGGCAAAGCCGTCATCCACCAAGATGGGCACACGCCCAGCGGGGCTCAGCGCACCCACGGTGGTTCGAAAGGGAGAACCGTCGTTGAAGTCAAACCGCACCATCACTTCTTCAAAGGCAATGCCCAGTTGTGTCATCAAAACCCAGGGCCGCATCGACCACGACGAATAGTTTTTGTTGCCGACGACGAGTTGCAGCGCCATGTTTTGCTCCGAGCAAAATGAGAAGGGGCAGCGATGCTAAATGCTGAAATTGGGCGGACTGCGCTACTCCGCGCAGTACCCAGCACAACACTCAGGGCAGTTCACGGTTGGGGGCCGCTGCAGTGACTTCGCGCGGGCCAATGGTGGAGCCCAAGCGCACTTTGAGTGATGGTGTTGGTGTGCCCAACACGGCCGAGTAATGTGTTGCGTTAGTCAGCACCTTCTTGACGTAATCCCGTGTCTCTGTGAAAGGGATGCATTCGGCCCAGGCCGCAGCTTCCATCACCAGGCCTTCGCGCCAGCGCCGAGCGCGGCCGGGGCCCGCGTTGTAGGCCGCTGCGGCCAGGGCTTGCGAGCCGCCGAAGTCGTCGAGCACGAGCTTCAAATACGTCGTGCCGAGGAGCAAATTCAAGTCCCGGTCGTTGATGGCTTCGGGTTTGTAGGGCACGCCCGCACGCTTGGCCGTCCAGCGCGCGGTGGCGGGCATGAGTTGCATGAGGCCCGACGCGCCGACGTGGGAGCGCACGTCAGTGATGAAGCGCGATTCTTGGCGGATCAGGCCGTAGACATAGGCCGGGTCCACACCCACTTCACGGGCTTTGGCCAGCACTTCGTCGCGGTAGGGCGTCGGGAAACGCTGGGCCATGTTGACCTCGGTGCGTGTGCGCTCGCTGGTGTTGATGCAGCGGTCCCAAACCTCGCGCTCGCAAGCCAGCTGTGCAGCCGCGAGCAAGTCACGGTCGTTCAAGCCGCGCAACGTGTAGTTCCATTCACGTACGCCTTCACTGCGCAGGCCCATGGCGATGAGTTGCAACGCACGGGCAAACCCGGGTTGGCTGCGCGTGGCGGCGCGTTCAGCGTCGGTGGGTGCCGCTGCGGGGGCCACCAGCGCGAACGTGGTACCCAGCTCCTCAGCCGCTAACTTGCCGTAGAAATGATGTTGCGTGGCCAGTTGCTCGAGGGTCTGGCGCGCGGCTGCGCGGTCAGCGTCGCCCGTGGCATCGGGTTTGGCGCGGGCCACAACAGCGCGGGCTTTCCAGTAAGCCCAGGCGCCATCGTTGGTTTCGGCGGGACTCATGGCATTCACAGCGCGAACGATCTGGCCCCAGGGGTCGCTTGCAGCGCGGGTGGACCGCAAGGCGGCACGCACGCACCAAGCCAGGGTTTCGTCGCTCCAGAGGTGAGCCCCCGAGGGCGCCTTGCCACCCAGTGCCTTCCAGCCTTGGGCGTAGTGTTCTGTCGCCTCGGGCGCAGATTTCATGGCCGCTTGTTTGCCCGCGCTGGCCCAGGCCAGGGCGAGCTTGTCAGCGGCCAAACGGTTGGCCCAGGTGCCTGCGAGTTGCCCTGCCACGTAGTCTGCGTCGTTGGCCGCCATGCGCATCAAGGCCAACAAGGCCAGCTCCGCCCGAGCCGGTGTGAGCACATGGTCGTCAAGCTTTTGTAGTGTGCGCTGCGGCTGGTCGAGCAGTTCGTTAAGGGTTGAGATGACGGACGCCGTATTCGTCTCGATCAACGCCGCCGCTGCACGCGCAGCGCGGGGGCGGTTGCCCTCCACGCTCAAGCGCATTTTTTGCCAGACGTCGTCGGGCTTGAGCTGCCTGGCTTGCACCAGCGTGCTGGCCAAGAGGTTGCAGCCGTCATCCAGTTCACGCTGAGCAAACCAGGCGGCGCGAGCGGCCTCGCGCACGTCCAACCCGGCCTGATGTTGGATCAGCATCTGGTAGCAGGCGACCTCGCGATCGTCTTGCATGCGATAAGACGCTATGTCACGTGAAAAGTTAGGCCAATCGCGACGTCGTCCGAGTTCCAGCAGCCAGTCGTTGCGCAGCCGGTCTTCCACGTAGCTGCCCGGCCAGCGGGCATAAAAGGCGTCCAGCTCGGCTTGGCGCGCTGTGCCCAGGCGGCTGGTCAACTCCCAGTAGTCAACCCACAGCGCCAATGCATGGCCTTGGGCTTGTTTTTGCAGAGCGACCAAGCGCGGCTTGTCGTTCTTTTTCAAGGCTTCGCGGGCTTCGACGATGGTCGCGTCGGCGACCTGTGCCAAGACCGGGGGCAGCACCAACATCGCGACAAAAGCGACGGTCCAACCAAGCCTTGAGGGAAAGTTCATGTTGTTCTCAGTTGGCCTTGGTCTTGGCTTTGACTACGACCTTTGTCACGAGGTTTGCTACGGCTTTGGTCTTGCGCTTGTTCGTGGCACTTGCGGATTCGGGTTTGGCCAGGCGCGCCGCCACAGCCGCAAACATTGCCAAGCGCGCCCAGGGGTGCATGTCTTCGGGTGAATCCATGGCCTCATCGGGGGCAGTCCAGTAGTTCAAGTGCTGCGGTTTGCCTTGGCTCATGTAGACAAACTGCTCACAGCCAGCAGCGACAAATTTCGCCACGGTGTCGTCGTTGGCTTTGAGGTGCAGCCGCTCCGAGGTGATGAGCGCGATGAACAGACCGTCAACCCAAAAACCGTGGCCACCGAACATGCGCCGTGTGCGCACACGGCCCAGCGGAGCGAGCAATTCAGTGCAATGTGCGACGAGGCCAGCAGACATGCGGGGCAGTCTACGCCGCAGCGCGCTTGTCGGACCGGCGTGACGGGCCAGCACAATGCACGCCTGCGCTTTTTGCGGCGCACTGGACACCACCACCATGACCTTGCCCTTCAAGCTGAACCTGGAACCTTCCCAAGACAAAAAGATGTTGCGCAAGCAGTTGCAGGCCGAGCGCCAGGCCTTGCACGACAGGCACCAACGCTCGGTGCACTTGCAAGAGGTGTTGCGCGTGTGGTTGGTAGGGCGACGCGAAACGACGATTGGCGCCTATTGGCCGATCAAGGGCGAATTCGACACCTTGCCCGCGCTGTACCGCTGGAGTGAAGCCGACCCAGCGCGGCGCATCGGTCTGCCGGTGATCAACCGCGAAACCAAGCAACTGCGCTTTCACGTGTGGTTCCCCGGCTGCCCGATGGAAGAAGACGCCTATGGCATCCCCAAACCCAAGGACACCGAAGCCTTTGAGCCACAACTGCTGCTGGTGCCTTGCGTGGGCTTTGGTCCCGGAGGGTTGCGCCTGGGCTACGGTGGTGGCTTTTATGACCGTACCTTGGCCGAACTGGGCCCGCAACCGGTGACTGTGGGCGTGGGCTATGGGCATGGCTATGTGCCTTGGCTGAAAGGCCAAGCGCATGACGTGCCGCTCGACGCGATGATCACCGAGGACGGCGTGGTGTGGCAGCGCGCGGACCGCTGATGCAGCTTTGATCGAGCGCTGAGCAATCACCTTAGACATTTCATGTGAGTGAATCACAAAGGCAAACGGCCCGCCGTGATGGCGGGCCGTTGTGCGGGGTTGGCGCTTTTAATCGCCACGTCTGAATTACTTCTTGGCAGCCGATGCGGCAGAAGCAGCAGGCTTGGCAGCCTTGGCGGCGTCAGCCTTTTCCTTCTTGGCGGCAGCGGCAGCTTCCTTGTCCTTCTTGG
>JAYVRO010000245.1:0-5724 GCA_043776165.1 Rubrivivax sp.
CTGTCAATTGCCCAAGCGCTGTATGAAAAACACAAGGCGCTGACCTACCCACGTACCGACTCGCGTTTTTTGCCAGAAGACTATTTGGCCGTGGCCAAAGACACCTTCAAGATGATTGGCGAAGAAGACCTGCCCGGCCCGCTGCGCGAGCTGGCACAACATGCACGCAAGGGCTTGAAAGAGGGTTACGTCAAACCTTCAAAGCGCGTGTTTGACAACACCAAGGTGTCGGACCACTTCGCCATCATCCCCACGCTGCAGGCACCGCGCAGCTTGACGGACGCCGAAGCCAAGCTCTACGACATGGTGGTCAAGCGCTTCATCGCGGTGTTTTATCCGGCGGCTGAATTCATGGTCACCACACGCATCAGCAAGGTGGCGGTAAATGGTGCCGAGCACCAGTTTCAAACCAACGGCAAAGTGCTGGTCAACCCGGGTTGGTTGGCCGTGTACGGCAAAGAAGCGCAAGACGACGACGCCAACTTGTGCGTGGTGCAGCAAGGCGAAACCGTGCGCACTGAGAGCACGGACGTGAGGGCCCTGGCCACCAAGCCACCGGCGCGCTACACCGAAGCCACCTTGCTGAGCGCCATGGAAGGTGCGGGCAAGCTCATTGACGACGATGAGTTCCGCGAAGCCATGGCCGAAAAAGGCCTGGGCACGTCGGCCACACGCGCGGCCACGATTGAAGGCCTCATCAACGAAAAGTACATGCTGCGTGATGGCCGCGACCTGGTGCCCACGGCCAAGGCTTTCCAGCTGATGACGCTCTTGCGTGGGTTGGAGATTGACGACCTGACCAGGCCCGATCTCACCGGCAACTGGGAATATCAATTGGCCGAGATGGAGCATGGCCGCTTGCGGCGTGACACGTTCATGGCTGAGATCGCCAAGATGGCTGAACGCATCGTCAAGAAGGCCAAGGAGTACGACCGCGACACCATCCCCGGCGACTACGCCACACTGACAACGCCGTGCCCCAATTGCGCTGGCGTGGTCAAAGAAAATTACCGCCGTTTTGCTTGCACTGGGGCCAGCGGCACTGAAGACGGCTGCGGCTTTTCAATCACAAAAATCCCGGCGGGCCGAGCCTTTGAAACCTTGGAAGCCGATGCCTTTTTGCGCGACAAAAAGATCGGGCCCTTGGAAGGCTTTCGCTCCAAAGCCGGTTGGCCTTTCACGGCCGAATTGAAGCTTGCACGCGACGAAGAAGCCAACAACTGGAAGCTCGAATTCGATTTTGGTGACGACGCCAAAAAGACCGAGGGCGACGGTGAGCCGGTGGACTTTGGCGAGCAGTTGAGCCTGGGCGCTTGCCCCAAATGCCAAGGCCGCGTGTTTGAGCACGGCACAAGCTACACCTGCGAGCACAGTGTTGGCGCGACCATCACTTGCGACTTCAAGAGCGGCAAGATCATCTTGCAGCAGCCCATTGCGCGCGAGCAGATGGGCAAGCTCTTGGCGAGCGGCAAAACCGATTTGCTGGAGAACTTTGTTTCCAACAAAACGCGGCGCAAGTTCAAAGCCTTTTTGAACTTTGACAAGAAGGAAGGCAAGGTGATGTTTGCTTTTGAGCCGCGTGTGGCCAAACCAGGGGCCAAGGTGGCCCCTGTGCGGGCCGCCGCAGGCGCCGCAGCAAAGGAGTCGACAGCCGCCAAACCAGCCGCAAAGAAGGCGCCCGCAAAAAGGGCTGTGGCTGCGAGAGCGGCGACGAAGAAGGTGAAGTGAGATGGGTGACGGTCGACCGCTTGCTTGCATTCAAAAGTGACGGCATTCAGCCGCGCCGACGACTTTGAGTCCTGTGCCACACCATGACCGTCCTCGTCTTCTACAAGCTGCTGGCCATCATTGCGACCGTGGCGCTGGGCTACTTGGCCGGTCGCATGCGCTGGCTGGAAAGCGGCGCCGAGGGCAGCGACCCACCGCGCGTGCTGGGCAACGCGGCCTACTTTTTTTTCATCCCGGCACTGCTCTTTCGCACCACGGTGCGGCTCGATTTGCAAACCATGCCCTGGCACACCGTGGCGGCGTTTTTTGTGCCGGTGATGGGCATGATGTTTGCCGTTTATGTGTGGCAGCGCAGCTCGGGCCAAGTGGCAAGGCACGGTGCTGCGGCGCCCTCTGTGCGTGCCATATCGGCCTCGTTTGGCAACTCGGTTCAAGTCGGCATACCGCTGGCCGCAGCGCTCTTTGGTGAAGCCGGTTTGGCCATCCACGTGGCCCTGGTGAGCTTGCATGCCATTCTGTTGCTGACGGTGCTCACGGTGCTGGTCGAGCTCGATCTGGCGCGCGCTCGCGCCCAACATGAAGACGCGCCTACGCTCTTGGCGAGCCTGCGCCAAA
Source organism: Rubrivivax sp. (assembly GCA_043776165.1). Classification (GTDB taxonomy): domain Bacteria; phylum Pseudomonadota; class Gammaproteobacteria; order Burkholderiales; family Burkholderiaceae_C; genus Rubrivivax. The sequence goes on from JAYVRO010000245.1 coordinate 2,344, forward strand.
CCCTGCGCAACACCATCGTGCACCCTGTTGTTCTGCCCGTGCTCGCTGGCTTGTTGTGGAACCTTACTGGTTGGGGACTGCACCCGGCGGTGGACGAAGCATTGGCCGTGTTGGCGGCAGCCGTCGTGCCTGTGTGCCTGGCACTCATCGGCCTGAATTTGGCTTATGTCGGGTTGAAGGGCAGTCTGCGCGGCGCGGTCGTCATCTCGATGTTCAAACTCTTGCTGCTGCCTGCTTTGGTGCTGGCCGTCGCCCATTGGGGCTTTGGCCTGACGGGCCTGCCCTTGTCGGTGGTGGTGGTGATGGCCGCACTGCCCGTGGGTTCCAACGCCCTCATCTTCAGCCAGCGCTACGACACTTTGGAGGCCGAAGCCACGGCCGCCACGGTGATTTCGACCCTGGCCTTCACGGCCACGGCGGCGATGTGGTTAGGTGTTTTGGCGTGGATGGGTTGAAGACTGGCTTGTTTTGGGACAATGCCCGCCATGACCGCGAACGACAAACAGGCTGACATCGCCGCCTACATGGCCGAAGTGGGCGCAGCAGCGCGCGTGGCATCCACCCGCATGGCTGCGGCCAGCACAGCGGCCAAGGACGCCGCTTTGCGCCGCTTGGCGGCGCTTTTGCGCGAGCAATGCAGCGCCTTGCAAACCGCAAACGCCGTCGACGTCGGCAAGGCCATGCAAGCCGGTTTGGCGGCGCCGCTGGTTGACCGATTGAAGCTCACGCCGGCCATCATCGACATCGTGGCGCAGGGCTGTGAACAGATCGCCGCCATGCCCGACCCGGTGGGCGAAATCATCGGCCTCAAGCGCCGCCCCAGCGGCATCAATGTAGGCCAGATGCGCGTGCCCTTGGGCGTGTTCGGCATGATTTTTGAAAGCCGCCCCAACGTGACGATTGAGGCCGCGTCCCTTGCCATCAAGAGTGGCAACGCCTGCATCTTGCGCGGTGGCTCTGAAGCCATCACTTCGAACCTGGCGCTGTGGCGTTTGGTGCAGCAAGCGCTGGCCGACGCCGGCTTGCCCGTGGACGCCGTGCAACTCGTGCAGACCACTGACCGCGCCGCGGTGGGTCATCTCATCACCATGCCTCAGTTTGTGGACGTGATCATTCCGCGCGGTGGGAGGGGTCTCATCGAGCGCGTCAGCGCCGACGCCAAAGTGCCGGTCATCAAACATCTGGACGGCAACTGCCACATCGTCGTGGACGCCGAGGTCGATATCGACCTGGCGCTGCGCGTGACCGACAACGCCAAGACGCAGAAAGTCAGCCCGTGCAACGCTGCTGAGTCGTTGCTTGTGCATGTCGATCAAGCGGCCAAGTTCTTGCCAAAGATCGGTGCCCTCTTTGCTGCCAAAGGCGTGCAAATGCGCTGCGACGAAGCCGCTGCTGCTTGGTTGCGCGCCGTGCCCGGCGCTGATGTGATCGCCGCCACCGAACAAGACTGGAGCGAGGAATACCTTGCCCCCATCATCAGCATCAAGACGGTGGCCACGCTGGACGAGGCCATTGCTCATGTCAATCGTTACGGATCACACCATACCGACGCCATCCTCACCACCAATCATGGGAGCGCCATGCGCTTTGTGCGCGAAGTTGATTCCGCCAGCGTGATGGTCAATACCAGCACCCGCTTTGCCGACGGCTTTGAGTACGGACTGGGCGCCGAGATTGGCATCTCCACCGACAAACTCCATGCCCGTGGGCCCGTGGGCTTGGAAGGTCTGACCTCGCTCAAGTGGGTGGTGTTGGGGCAGGGCGAGGTGCGCGTCTGATGTGTGTGGTTGATGCCGAGCGCAACCCACAGGCGGCGATAGCGCCATGAGCAAAACCCAGCTTGTGGCGCTGGCCATAGCGGCTGTGCTGGTGTTTTGGATGCTCGGCGCCTACAACCGATTGATGGCCATGCGCCACGCCATTGCGCGCGCATTTGCGCAAGTGGACGAAGGTTTGCAGCACCGCTCTGCAGCCGCCGTCGTTTTGGCCGAACGGTTGCGCGCGCCCTTGCAGACCGAGCAACTGTCGCTCGACGCATTGATCACTGCGGACGCCGCCGTGACGCAAACCAGTGCAGCCGTGCGCAGTAAACCTACCGATGCCAGCGCCACCATGGCACTGAAAAGTGCACAGGCAGGCATGGCATCGGCCTTGGGCCGCGTGCAGGCCTTGGTCGAACAACGCAGTGAATTGGCCAGCAGCCCCGACGTGGCACCCTGCTTGGCCAGCCTGCGTGAAGCCGATACGCGCATTCGATTTGCCCGCCAGCTCTTCAATGACCGCGTTGACGCCTACAACACCGCCGCTCAGCAATTCCCGACCCGTTGGCTGGCCAGGCTCTACGGGTTGACGGCTTCAGGGCGCTTCTAGGCAGCAGTGGTTCAACGCCGGGGTGGCTGTTTGAGCAGTCGCTCGGTCACCGGCACGTCGGCCTGCGGGTCCATCTCGACGGCGATTTGCGTGCACACAGCGCGGCACAAACTGGCGGCGCGCTCGTTGCCAATGCGGTAATAGATTTGCGTGGCATCACGCCGTTTGGCCAGAACGCCCGCACGGTACAGGCTGGCCAAATGTTGGCTCATGTTGGGCTGGGTGGTGGTCACGTCTTGCAGCAACTGCGAGACGTTTTTTTCACCCCGGCACAGCGCGCTGATGATCTTCAAGCGGATGGGCGTGGCCAGCAATTTGAAAAGCTCAGCGGCGGTAGAAAAGACTTCGTCGGATTCGTCGGTTTCGGCAACGACGTCTACGCTGGCTGTGGCAGTGTGTCGGCTCATGGTTGGGTGGGCTCCGTGTTTTGTTGTGTTGGTTGTTCCGCTTGTTGCTCCGCTGTTTGTTCCATCAACAAATACGTGTTGTAGGCATTCATGCGGTTGGCCGCGCGAAACAGTGGCATGGCTTCAAATTGCGACCAATTTGTCTTGGCATACGCCTCGTCAAAGGGTTCCAGACTGCGCGCCGCTGCGCCCATGGCCTGGCGCAAAAACACGAGGTAGTCGCGCGTGAGTTGCAGGTCCGCGCGTGCATCGGTAGACACCGGGCCATGGCCAGGAATGATGATCCTGGGCTGGAAGGCCAGCAGTTTGTCCAGCGCATTGATCCAGCGCGCGCTGTCGGCCTGCCCCACAAAAGGGATGCGGCCACGAAAAACAATATCGCCGGCGATCAACACGCCTTTTTGCGGCAAGAAAACCACCAGGTCTTCGGTCGTGTGGGCTGGGCCCACGGGTTGCAGCAAGAACTCCGTGTCACCCCATGTGAAACGTTGAGCGCCTTGCAACCAGCGATCGGCCGCTACCACCTGCGTTTGCGCATTGATCCATGGCGCCAATTCCTCGCGGCTGGCCGTCAAGCGCTGCGCCGCCGCCTCGGAGCCCAGGT
>JAYVRO010000246.1:0-5714 GCA_043776165.1 Rubrivivax sp.
CCAGCGTGACCAAATGGCGTGAACCGGTGACACTGTCGGCAGCACCAAAAAATTGGATGTTCATGATCCGCGCCTTTGCAGTTGTGCTGAGTTGAGTACTTGCACGCCCGGCCCCATGTCTTGTAAGTGAAGCCGCAGCGCACGTGCCACACTGGCCGCCTGAATGGGCCGCCAGGCCGCAGGAATGAGGTTGGAAAACGGCGCGGTGAGGGCCAAAGCCCAGCGCTCGCCCAGGCGCTCTGGTTGGCCCAGTGCAGCGCGGTCCCCGGCCAAAAGTGACGGCCGCGCGAAGAGCAGGGCCTCGAAACCCAGGCCAACAATCGCCGCTTCCATCTCACCTTTGACGCGGCTGTAAAAGTTGCCTGACTTGGCGTTGGCGCCCAGCGCCGACACAACGCCCAAACGCTTTGCACCCGCGGCCTTGGCAGCGCGTGCAAAAGCCAGCACGGCGTCGAAGTCCACCGCACGAAAAGCCTCAGGCGAGCCCACAGTTTTGAGCGTGGTGCCCAGTGCGCACAAGGCGATCTCGGCCTGCGGCAAGGCCGACAGGGCGGCGAAGTCCGCGACATGCCAAAACAAACGCTGGGGTACCCCGCCGCTTGGCGGGTTGGCGGGCACTGCCGTCGTCGATGGTGCTCGCCGCACCAGGGCGTGCACCTCATCGCCAGCGCTCAGACATTGCCGCACCAGCTCGCGGCCAATGAGACCGCTGGCGCCGGCGATCAGCACGCGCAGTGGCGCTGGTGATGTGTGTGCATTGGGCGGCATCGGGTGGCTTGGCATGGTGACGTTCCTCGACCGAATGTGCTGAGCCTACGTCATGGGTAGACGACAACCCGCGCTACCTTCGGCGTTGGGTGTCAGCACTTGTGATTCGCCATTGAAACGAATGAAACACGAGCCTGGCGCAGGCTGAAGCTGGCGTGAAACGCAAGGCGAACATAGTCTCATCCAGCGCAGTTGCCCAAGCATCACCAGAGGCCCTCATGAACACCATCTTCAAACCCCCGACCCACATGCCCGCCACTTTGTATAGCAGTGAAGCGTTTGCTGAGGATTTGCAAGACGACAGCGGCCATGACGGCTCGCCCTGGACACTGCCCCAAGCCGGCTTGGCCGCACTGCTGTGCCTGGTGCCTGTGGGCCTGGCCTTCATCGGCAGTGTCACCACGCTCTGGGGTGCCGCGTGACACTGGGCGTCCAAGCGGTGGTGTCGACCGCTGTACGCACATGGGCTGACTATCATGCCGCGCCTAATCCTGCGCACACCACTGGAGACACGGCCATGTCTGCTGTAACGCCTTCTTCCACACCCGCCAACGCGCCCGTTGTGATGGTCGTGGACGACGAACCCGAACTGCGTGCATTGTTGGCCGAATACTTTGTTCGGCACGGCTTCACGGTGCGGGCAGCCGCTGACGCCGCTCAAGCGCGGGTTTTGATGGCGCAGGGCGTGCCTGACTTGGCGATCCTGGATGTCAACATGCCAGGGGAAAACGGGTTGTCCTTGGCGCGCTGGATGCGCGAGGCGCACCCCTTGATGGGCTTGGTGATGTTGACCACGGCAGGTGAGTCGGTGGACCGCATCGTGGGCCTGGAACTGGGTGCTGATGACTACCTGCCCAAGCCCTTCGAATTACGTGAACTGTTAGCGCGCATTCGTGCCGTGTTGCGCCGCAGGCAGCTCACGGCGCAGACCGAGCAAGCGGCGCAATCGATGAAAGCCGCCAGAGCCGTCAATGGGGCTGGCGCGCACCCCGCTGCCGCGGGTGAAACCACCCGACGTGTGCGTTTTGGCTTGTGCACGCTGGATCTGGACACCCGCCAGCTTTTTGGCAAGGACGCGGTTGAAATCGAAATCACGGCGGCTGAATACGACTTGCTGGCGCTCTTTGCCCGTGCGCCCAACAGGCCCCTCACGCGCGACCAAATCATGGAGCAAGCGCACAACCGTGGTTGGGACGTTTTTGATCGCTCGATTGACTTGCGCATCATGCGACTGCGGCGCAAGATCGAGCGCAACGCCGACAAGCCCGAGATCTTGAAGACTGTGCGCAATGTGGGCTATGTTTTTGTCAGCGCATGACGCTCTGAATCGATGAGCCCTTGAGCGCATGAGTGACTCCCCCAAGATCGGTCTGACCTTGCCCACACCCACGCTGTTGACCGAGGCCAATGCGCCTTGGCGCGCCATGCTTGACGTCATGCCGGCGCGGGCCCTGATGTTCGACCGCCAGCACCGCCTCATCTACATCAACCAAGAGGCGCTGGACTACATGCGCGCAAGCGCCGCGCAGGTCTTGGGGCACCACTTGCGCGACTTGGTGGGTGAGAGTTACGCCAATGTCTACGAGCCTTTGCATAAGCGAATTTTTGAAAGTGGCGAGTCCGTGCGCCAGGAAGGCTGGGTGCAGTACCCCGAAGGCAAACGTTATGTGCAGGAGCACTTTTTGCCCTACCGCGGTGAGCTTGCCGGGCCAGCAGCCCCCGTGCTGGCGGTGTTTGCTTTTGTGCGTGACCTCACGCCGCTCAAACGCCGCGAGGCCGAACTGGCAGCGCGCGTGGCCGAATTGCAAAGTACACAAACGCTCAAGGCCGCCATCGTTGACAACGCGCTCAATGCCATCGTCTCGGCCGACGCGCAGAGCGGCGCCGTCATGGAGTTCAATCCCGCTGCCGAGCGCATGTTTGGCTATGCGCGTGCTGATGTGCTGGGCGTGCCGGTGCGCGATCTGATCGTGCCCGTCAACCGGCGTGAAGGGTTGGATGCAGGTCTGCGCGGTTTGCAAGACGGCGCACCGCCGCGCCTGCTCGGTCGACGTGTTGAGATCATGGCCATGCGCGCCAGCGGTGAAGAGTTCCCCGTTGAGATGGCGGTGTGGCGCACACAGGTGGAAGGCCGTGCGATCGTCACTGCGTCGCTGTCTGACTTGACAGAAAAGCGCGACGCGGCGCAGCAAATAGCGCGCCAACGAGAGGCCCTGCGTCAGAGCGAAAAACTCACCGCCATGGGCAGCTTGCTGGCCGGCGTGGCCCATGAGCTGAACAATCCCTTGGCGATCGTCATGGGTCGCGCCAGCTTGCTGGAAGAAAAGGCCGCAGGCAGCGCCTTGGCTAGCGATGCGAAGAGCATTCGTGAAGCCGCCGAACGCTGTGGCCGCATCGTGCGGACCTTCCTCAACATGGCACGGCAAAAACCCGCCGAGCGGGTGCCCTTGTCGCTGAACGACTTGGTTCGCGGGGCGGTTGATCTGCTGCAATACAGCTTGCGCACCAGCGGACTAACGGTTGAGATGACGCTCGCCCGTGACTTGCCCGCTGTGCTGGCCGACGGCGACCGCATTGGCCAGATCGTGCTCAACCTGATTGTCAACGCGCAGCAAGCCCTGGTTGCGGCATCAGCGGTTGACGCTGAACTGGGGGCCGGCGCCAAGCAGCGAGTCCTGCGTTTGACCACAGGCGTTGAGTCGCCACGTTCTGAGCCAATGCAGCGTGCCGTGAGGGTCTGGCTGCAAGTGGCTGACAACGGACCGGGTGTGCCCGAGGCGCTGCGCGAACGCATCTTTGACCCCTACTTCACGACCAAACGTGACAACAAGAGCGGCCATGACGACAGCGCCGGTGGCACCGGCTTGGGCCTGGCCGTTTCACGCGCCGTGGCGCATGAACATGGGGGTGAATTGCGTCTTGAAGCCAGCAGCACGGGCGCGAGTTTTCGCCTCAGCTTGCCCATCAGCGGCCAGCCCATGGTCGACACCGAAGCCATGCCTTTGGCCTCTGCCGACAGCCCGGCAGTGGCGCGCATACTGGTGGTTGACGACGAGAGCGAAATCGCCGACTTGATGCGTGCCATGCTCGAGAGCGCGGGTTTTGATGTCGCCATTGCAGAGTCGGGCGCCGTGGCCTTGGAGTTGTTGTCTGGCAGCAGCTTTGACGCCGTCGTCTCGGACCTGCGCATGCCTGATATGGACGGCGCGGCCCTGTGGCGCGCGGTGCATGAACGAGCACCGGCGCTGGCTCGGCGCATGCTCTTTGTCACGGGTGACACCTTGTCGCTCGGTGCGCAGCGCTTTTTGGCACAGGCACATTGCGAAAGCCTGGACAAGCCTTTTTCCAAGGCTGACTTGTTGGCGCGCTTGCAGGCCGTACTGCAAGGCTGAAAAACAGCGCTTGTCGCTTTGAAATCAGGTGCGCCCGATGCCCACGAAGCAATTGAAACCATCTCGCCCGGACACTTGAAGCACCACTGAATCACGGCGCCGTCAACATGGCGGCATGGGCCAGCAAAAGTGCTGCCTGCAACCCCCGGAGACCACACATGTTTCAACTCAAGATCCCGTCGCACCCCATATTGGCCCGCGTGGCTGCCCTGGTCATCGTCGCCTCTTTAGCGGCGCCAGCCGTCAGCAGCGCTGCCGATGCCAATGCCAGCGGCAACGACCGTGCCGCTGCGGCCATCGTCGAAACGCTCAATGCGGCGCAAAAGGCGCAGCGCGGCGTCACTTTGTGGGTGGGTGGCCAAACCGTGGCTGGTGGTGTGGTTCGATTGGACGAGAGCAGCGTGGAGCTGCGCAATCAGACGCACTCGCGCATCGTGGTGCGTCTGGCGCGCATTGACGCCGCAGCCTGGTAATCGTCGAAATGGCTGCGATCATCCTGGAAATCGCAGTTGGACGCACCCGAGCGTGCCGCAGTGCGGCCCAATCGGGTGCGTAGCGCTTTCACCCGAGAGGTGAGGCAAGTCGAGGCTGAAAAAGTCAATGGTCACGAGGTATTCGTCGAAGCTGGAAGCGGTCAACTGCGGTTTCTAGGATCATGTCGCTAGGCGCTGCATGCGCTTGACAGCGCTGGCGAGCAGCGCTGACGAGCAGCGCAACGCAGCCGAGTGCTACTTCACCCAGCTATTTCACACAGCTACTTCACCCAACTGTTGAGCTGGATGATGGGCAGCAGTACGGCCAGCACGATGAGCATCACCACCACGCCCATCACCACGATGAGCAGCGGCTCCAAGATCGTGGCCACGGCCATGGCACGGCGTTGCACTTCGGCCGACAGCTGCGCTGCGGCGCGCGCCAGCATGGTGGGCAGTTGGCCGGTTTGTTCACCCAGCCGCGCGAACATCGCCAAGAGGCCAGGAAAACGTTTCTTGCCTGCCAGCGCGCTGGCCAGCGGTGCGCCTTCGCGGACTTGCACCAAAGCGTCAAGGGCATCGGCACGCATGGCACGGTTGCCCAAGGTTTCTGCCGCCGCTTGCAAGGCTTTCAGGATGGGCACACCGGCACCAGCGAGCATGGCCAGCGTGCTGCCAAATCGCGCCGCGTTGTAACCACGCGCCAAGCGGCCCAACAGGGGCAGGCGCAAAAAAGCGGCGTCGGTGCGTTCACGAAAAGCCGCGCCTTTGCGCATCAGCACCAGGGCCGTCGCGCCACCACCCAGCGCCAGCGCAAGCAACCAACCCCACTGGCGCACAAAAGCGCTGATGCCCAGCATGGCCACAGTGAGTGCGGGCAGGGCGCGTTTGGAGCTGGTGAAGACGGTGGCCACCTGCGGCACCACGTAGGTCACCAAGAAGATCACGATGACCACGGCAATGACTGAGACGATGGCCGGGTACAGCATGGCGCCCAGCAGTTTGGCGCGCAGTGCTTGGCGCTGCTCCAGGTCGTCGGCGAGTTTTTCAAGCACCACGCCCAGTGCGCCGCTCTGTTCAC
>JAYVRO010000247.1:0-5710 GCA_043776165.1 Rubrivivax sp.
GCCAATCAACACCGGGTTGTTCTTGGTGCGCCGCTGCAAAACCTGGATGGCACGGCGGATCTCGTCGTCGCGGCCAATCACCGGGTCGAGCTTGCCCAAACGCGCACGTTCGGTCAGGTCAAGTGTGTATTTTTTTAACGCTTCACGTTGGCCTTCGGCTTCTGCTGAGTCGACTTTCTGGCCACCCCGTACGGCGGTGATGGCCGCTTCCAGCGCCTTGCGTGTCAGACCATGACCACGCACCACACCACCCATGTCGCTCTTGGCGTCCGCCAGGGCCAACAAGAACATTTCGCTGGCCACAAATTGGTCGCCGCGTTGTGTGGCTTCTTTTTCTGCAGATTGCAGCAAGGCCAGCAACTCGCGTCCAGGCTGCACCACCTGCCCACTGCCCTGAACCTGGGGCTGGTTGCGAATGGCGGCGTCAACGGCATGGGTCAGCGCCGTGGTGTTGGCGCCGGCACGCTCCAGCAATGCTTTGGGGCCATCGGCTTGGGTCAACATGGCCGCCAACAGGTGGGCCGGCTCGATGTACGGGTTGTCGCGAGCGGCGGCCAGACTTTGTGCTTCACCCAGTGCGTGTTGAAACGCAGTGGTCAGTTTGTCGATGCGCATGGGGGCGTCCTTGATCAGCGTTGGATTGCAAGGACATGGGGAGCAAATGCCGTAGTTCAAGTCTTGGCTGGCCGGTGGCTCCCGTGGTCACAGAAAGCCCAACAGAACCCGCGGTGCCCGATGCGTGTGGTTCAGTGCAAGGGCATGGGCAAGCTGGCGAATTCACTCTGGGCCGCCTTCGCCGCAACCGCCAACGTCATTCCAGTCGACCTCACAAGATTCAGGCCCGACACCGCGTGAGGCTGCGCCAACAAGGTGTCAATCAGATCATCAACGGCCTCGGGCGTGAGTGGCCTGGACAGATGAAACCCCTGCCCCAGCGTGCATCCCATCTCCCGCAAGTGAACCATCTGCGCAGCCGTTTCGATGCCTTCGGCAACAACCGATTTGCCCAGTGCATTTCCCAGCTGCACGACAGCGCGAACAACCATTGACTCATTGGTACCGCTTCGAAGATCGCTGACGAATGAGCGGTCCACCTTCAGACTGTCGATGGGCAGACTCGACAAGTGGCTGAGTGAGGAATAGCCCGTTCCAAAGTCGTCCACGCTCAAGCCGACACCAAGAGTTCGCAGTTGCTTGAGTTTGGGCAAGGCGCTTTCCAGCTGCGTCATCAAGATGTTTTCCGTCAACTCCAGCGTCAAACAGCGCGGCAGGATCGACGCCACCAGCAAGGCTTGGGAGACCCGTCCAACAAAGCCCGCGTGCGCCAAGTCGCGACCTGACACATTGACATGCAAGGTCAGCTCCAGCAAAGAATGATCACGGCTTTGCCAGTGTTTGAGCTGCTGGCAAGCGCGTCCCAGCACCAAATCTGTCAGCGCCAGGATCATTCCAGTCTCTTCAGCGATAGGGATGAAGACATCGGGTGCGACGGCACCAAATTCAGGGTGTGTCCACCGTGCCAGGGCTTCGAATCCGACCAGTTTGCCCGTGGCAAGATTGAACAGCGGCTGGTATGCAACAGCCAAGGTGCCCTTGGCCAGCGCCTGACGCAGGTCCCCTTCCAGGCGCAAACGCCGCGAGGCCTGCGCGTGCATGCTGCCGTCAAATATGGCGTAGCGTGCCTTGCCCGCAGCTTTGGCTTTGTACATGGCGATGTCGGCGTCTCGCAGAACATCTTCGGTGGTTTCGTAGCCAAACTCACTGCACGTGATGCCGATGCTCGCGCTGGTGTTGAGTTCAGTGCCGAAGACAATGAAAGGCAGCTGCAAGGCCAACAACAGGCGGTCTGCCAGTTGGGTGACACTGCCATGGTCTTCGAGCTCACGCGCCAAGACAGCGAACTCGTCACCACCCAGCCGCGCCACGATGTCTTGCGGTCGAAGATGCTCTTGCAATCGGCGTGACACCTGAATCAGGAATTCGTCGCCCGCGTTGTGACCCAAACTGTCGTTGATGAGTTTGAAGCGGTCAAAGTCCAAAAACATCACGGCGTAGTTTTGCTTGTTGTGGCCGCGCGCCGCGACCACAGCGGCCGAGAGGTGCTCATGAAAACGCCGTCGATTGGGCAGGCCTGTCAAGCTGTCATGAAAGGCGATGTGTTGAAGGTCTTCTTCAGCGCGTCGCCGCGCCGTGATGTCGTGCGCTTGCAAGATCAAGCACGGTGCGTCAGCACCTGGTTCAGAGAAGAGACTGCCATGCGCCGCAATCCAGAGCACGCTGCCGTTGCGGTGCAAGCAACGCATCTCCAGCGCAAGGTCTTCAATTTCGCCTAACTTCAAACGTACAAGCTGCTCCGCCAAAGCGGGCATGTCGCTGTCGGCGACGAACCTCCGTATGCCGGAGCGGGTCAGGTCCTCGCCTTCGCGTCCCAACAGTTCCAACAGCGCCGTGTTGGACTGCAAGATGTGGCCATCGAATGTCATCAATGCCATGCCGATGGACGCATGGGTGAAGGCGCTGTGGAAACGTCGTTCGCTGACTTCCAGTTCGCGCAAATGCCGAGCCTGCGAGGCCACCTCGCGCTCAGCGGCCAACGCAGCAGCTTCACGCACAACTTCGTTGGCTTCTTGCTGGCGAAAGAAGTAGTGCAAAGTGGCCAGCAACATGGCAATCACCGGCACGATGGCCATCAGCACGCCGATGCCCGATTGACGGTAGGTCAGAAAGAGTAACGAGGCCACTGCGGCGCTGCCAGCTGTGGCCGCAGCGATCCAACCAAACACGTCGAGCAGGTCACGCAGCTTGAAGCGCTCGCCCCGCTTGAGGCGCAACAACTCCGTCACCATCAGGGTGTTGCTGACGAAATAGAGCACCGCAAAGACCATTGCTGCAACGATCTGCAAGCCGTCGTTGGTCAGCCCATGAGCCTTCAATACGCCCAGCAAGCCCTCGAATGCCACGCCGCTGAGGACCATCGCCAAGGAGGCAATGGCCGGGCTCCCGAGACGACTTGTCCAGCGCTTGGAGGTTCTGAATGAACCCGTGGCGCCTTCGGCCGCAGCCGCCAATATGGCTGCTGCTGGCCCATGCAGCAGCAGCAGCAAGAACATGAAGATTTCACCGGCCGCAAACGAATGTTTCGTGCGCGGTATGCGCACCGGGAACACACCTGCGAGCATCGTCAACGCGACGCCTGCCAAGACCTGCAATATCACCAGCGGCGCCATCATTGCCACCGTCCACAAGGCCCACGCCAGCACACCCGCCCCCGACAACACAACCAACCACCAGTAGCGTGAGGCAGCGGCGTTGTAGTCGGGCATCAGTGTTGAATGCAGCCTCGACAACAAGCCGACCAAGGGCGCAGTTGAACCCGCCGTTGGTGCCGCCGTTGGTGCCGCCAACGGCATGGCATGTGTTTCAGGGCGCGTCACGTTCATCCTAGCGAAGGGGCTGCGATGGCAACATGCAGGTGTTATCGGCTGGACTCACTCGCCATAAAGGGCACCCGAAGTTTTGTAGCCCACCGCGGGGCTCGCCGTCTCGCTGAGGATCAGGCCTTCACTCAGGACCAACCCCTCGCTCAAGACCAAACCTTCGCTGAGCACCAAGCCTTCACTGAGCACCAGCCCTTCGCTCAGTACCAAGCCTTCGCTCAACACCACACCGCTGCTCAGCGTCACGCCTTGTGCCAGCGTCACACCGCTGCCGCCGGCCAGCCATGCGCTCAGTGTGGGAACCAGCGTGAATGCCCCGGTCTTGCCAATCATCGAACTGGCACCGACCAACTTGTCAGCCAGCACGACCCCGCTGCTGATCAAACTGCCGCTGGACGGATAGTCTTGGCTGAAGTGTTGCGGAAACGTGTTAGCCGTGATGCCCCCGCCGCTCCAGTAAACCGGTGTCACGCGGATGCTGTAGCCGTTGGCCCAGCTCAAGCGCGGGTCCCAAATGGGTTGGAACGCAGCGAACAGTTTGTCGCCGGTGGCAATGTGGTCACCGCCCACAAACACCACGCGCGACCAGTTGAAGGCCTCACCGTTCAGCGTCGAACTGCGCGTCGGCATGGTTTTGCCCGACGCCAACAAGTTGGCCCCGGTGATGAGCGTGCCAGCCAGAACCGCACTGGAGATGTCGGTGCGCAACGATTGGGCCAAGCGCACGGCGCCTTCCAAATTCAATTCGCCAGCCCCTTGTTGCAACAGGTTTTGCCCGGCCAGAGGTTGCGCCGTGTACTGCAAGATGGCCTTGACCAACGGGGGTGTGAGGCCTGGGTTGGCTTGCAGCAACACGGCCGCAGCGCCTGCCACCACGGGCGCGGCGACGGAGGTACCGCTGAGCTGGATCAGGCGCTGTGAATAGACGTTCGGGCTGAGGGCAGCGGTTTCCAATGCTGGATACAACGTTGCCAGCGTGTTTTTTGTTGGTGTTGTGCTGGATGCCTGTGTTGCACTGGCACCAACCACCTTGTTGCCTGGCGCCACCAAATCGGGCTTGAGCACGTTGTCGCGCCAGGCAATGCGGGTTACGGGGTCAACCCACACGCCGCGCGTGGGGCCACGCGAGCTGAAGTTGTTGACCTTGTCGTCGCTACGCGCATTTGAATTCAAGAAGTTCACGGCGCCCACGGTGATCGCCGTTGGTTCGTGCCCGGGCGACGCGATCGAGCCATAGACTTCTTTGGCGTTCAGGTTCACACCAAAGTTGCCGCCCGCAACCACCACGGTGATGCCGACTGCGGTGGCCATGCGCACGGCGTCACACAAAGGGTCACCGTCGTAGCTGCTGGTGGACTGCGCCGCGAGGCTGATGTTCATCACGCGGATGTTGTATTCATTGGCGTGGAAGATGACCCAGGCAATGCCCTCCAGGGCGTCGCTGACACTGCCGACGCCCAGGCTGTTGAGCACGCGCACGTCGTAAATGTCGGCGTTGGGGGCCACGCCGGTGCTGTCTGGCGTCTGATAGAAGCCGCGGCCAGCTGCGACCGAAGCCACATGTGTGCCATGGCCGTAGGGGTCTTGCGTGAGCGCGGTGTCTGCAGCCACTGCGGCTTCGTACGGCGCCCGGTCCGATCCCGGTTTGAGCGAGTCGACGCCGCTCCACGGATCGAGCCAATTCGAAGTCGTCGTGTTGAGCATGTTGACGTTGCGCTTGACGCGCGACGCGCCGGCCGAATTCAAGAAGCTCTTGTGCGCTTTCATCACACCCGAATCAAGAATGGCGATGCCCACGCCAGTGCCGTCGAGGCCCGAATAGGCCGTCGACGACGTGTACGTGCGCACGCTGGGCGCGCTGCCACCGGTGATGCTCTCGACGACGCTGGCCACACTCTGCGTTTCGCGGTTGGGCGTCAGGCTCTTGACGTCGGGGTGCTTGGACAGGGCTTGCACTTTTGCTGCGGGCACGGCAACCGTCAGCGTCTTGAAGTTCGGGTGGACCACCTGCACGTTGCCCCCCAAGCGCGACACCTCGGCTTGAAGGTCCAGCATCCGCGCATCAACGCCATCGCTCTTGACCAGCAACTGCACCATGTGCACGCCGCCCACGTCGCGCGACCACTTGTTCTTGCCCTTCTTGGGGGCTTTCAGCTCTTCGTCCAAGTCTTGGGCCACGTGGCCCTTCTTCCCGGTGCGCTGCTCACCTTTGGACTTGGCCTGCACATTCAACGGCACCAACAGCGGCACCAACAGCGGCAGCCAACTCGCGA
>JAYVRO010000248.1:0-5705 GCA_043776165.1 Rubrivivax sp.
CTGGGGCACGTGCGCGTGGCCGTGGGGCGTGATTTTGGCGACGTGACACCGTTGCGCGGGGTCATCCGCGGGGGCGGTGATCACCAGTTGACGGTGGGCGTGAGCACGAGCGTGGTCACCGACTTCACGCAATGATTGACATGACCTGAACCCGATCGAACAGGAGCAAACAAACATGAAACCGGCCTTCGATGAAATGCTGGACGCCAGCGCTGGCGTGCGTGAGCAATACCGCGTGTTCGAGCAGTGGCTGCGCGGGCAAAGCGATTCAAGCCTGCGTTCAAGGCGTGAAGAGGCCGAAGTCATCTTCCGCCGAGTGGGCATCACCTTCGCGGTTTATGGTGCCAAGGACGAAGACGGCGCAGGCACCGAGCGACTCATTCCTTTTGATCTCATCCCGCGCGTCATCCCAAAATTCGAGTGGAGCAACATGGAAGCGGGGTTGCGCCAGCGCGTGAACGCGCTGAACCGCTTCATCCACGACGTCTACCACGGGCAAGACATCTTGCGCGCCGGCATCGTGCCGCGCGACGCCGTGCTGAACAACGCGCAGTTTCGCCCCGAGATGATGGGGGTTAACGTTCCAGGTGACGTGTACTCACACATTTCTGGCATTGACATCGTGCGCGCCGCCAACCCCGACAACAGTGCCAGCTACTACGTGCTGGAAGACAACCTGCGTGTGCCCAGCGGCGTGAGCTACATGCTCGAAGACCGCAAGATGATGATGCGGCTCTTCCCGGAGCTCTTCCGCATGCACCGCGTGGCCCCCGTGGCGCATTACCCCGACTTGTTGCTGGAGACTTTGCGCACGCTCAGCCCCCAAGGCGTGAACGAGCCCAACGTGGTGGTGCTGACGCCGGGTATGTACAACAGCGCCTACTTTGAGCACGCCTTTTTGGCGCAGCAAATGGGGGTGGAGTTGGTCGAGGGCCAAGACCTCTTTGTGCGTGACAACTTTGTCTACATGCGCACCACGCAAGGCCCCAAGCGCGTGGACGTGGTTTACCGCCGGGTGGATGACGACTTTCTCGATCCCGACGCCTTCCGTGCTGATTCCACCTTGGGATGCGCCGGCCTCTTGGGCGCGTATCGCAAGGGCAACATCACTTTGGCCAACGCCATTGGCACAGGCATTGCCGACGACAAAAGCATCTACCCCTATGTGCCCCAGATGATCGCCTTTTACCTGGGTGAAAAGCCCATCTTGAATAACGTTCCAACCCACTTGTGTCGTGTGCAGGACGATCTGAATTACGTGCTCGCACATCTGCCCGAGTTGGTCGTCAAAGAAGTGCACGGTGCAGGCGGTTACGGCATGCTGGTGGGGCCCGCCTCGACAAAAGCTGAGATCGAAACATTCCGCGCGCAGTTGCTCGCCAACCCCAGCAATTACATCGCCCAGCCGACCTTGGCTTTGTCAAGTTGCCCCACGTTTGTTGAGAGCGGCATCGCGCCGCGTCACATCGATCTGCGGCCTTTTGTGCTCTCGGGCAAAAGTGTGCAAATGGTGCCGGGTGGCCTGACTCGCGTGGCCCTCAAAGAAGGCTCCTTGGTGGTGAACTCGTCGCAAGGCGGGGGCACCAAGGACACCTGGGTGCTTGAGGACTGACCAAATATTGACCCAAGACTGACAAGGAGAACAAGATGCTTTCACGCACAGCAGACCATTTGTTCTGGATGGCACGCTACATGGAGCGCGCCGAAAACACCGTGCGCATGCTCGATGTCAATTACCAAACCTCGCTCTTGCCGCAGCCCGAAGACAGGGCACAACAAGGATGGGCAGGATTGCTCTCGATCAGCGAGCTGACAACTAACTTTTCAGGTCGGTATGGTGAGGTCAGCGCGCGTAAAGTCATGGACTTCATGGTGCGCGACGAGGACAACCCGTC
Organism: Rubrivivax sp.; assembly: GCA_043776165.1. Taxonomy (GTDB): domain Bacteria; phylum Pseudomonadota; class Gammaproteobacteria; order Burkholderiales; family Burkholderiaceae_C; genus Rubrivivax. The sequence goes on from JAYVRO010000248.1 coordinate 1,896, forward strand.
CAGCATCTTGTCCTGCCTGCGCGCGGCGCGCGAGAACGCCCGCGCTGTGCGCGGCACCTTGACAACCGAGGTGTGGGAGACGCAAAACCAGACTTGGCTCGAAGTGAACCGCATGCTCAAAGACGGCGCTTTTGAGCGTGACGCGGGCGCGTTTTTTGAGTGGGTGAAGTTCCGCTCGCACCTCAGCCGAGGTGTGACGGTGGGCACGATGCTGCAAGACGTTGCGCTGCACTTCTTGCGCATTGGCACCTTCTTGGAGCGCGCCGACAACACGGCGCGTTTGCTCGACGTGAAATTCCAGGCCTTGGCGGAGGACTACTTTGGCGAAGGCAATGTGACCGACATGCAGGAGGTGGATTTTTATCACTGGAGCGCCATCTTGCGGTCCGTCTCGGGTTTCGAGATTTACCGCAAGGTCTACCGCAACGTGATCCGGCCCGAACGCGTGGCCGAGCTGCTGATCTTGCGCCCCGACATGCCTCGCTCTTTGGCGGCCTCGATGAACGAGGTGCTGGCCAATTTGCGCCAAGTGGCCAATGACGGCAGCGCAGACACCTTGCGTCGCGCGGGCAGGCTGGTGTCAGACCTGCAGTACAGCCGCATCGACGAGATCCTGGCGCGCGGCTTGCACGCCTTTTTAACGGAGTTCCTGGGGCAAGTCAGTGAGCTCGGCGCGGGCATCGGCCGCGATTTCCTGGTGCCTGTGTCGGCCTGACCCTGACCCTGCCGCTGTTGCGCCATCCGCTTCCACGTGGCGGTACACACCGCAGCCCACCAGCAGCTGCCTGTCCAAGCCCACGACATAAGACGACTTGGGTTGCACTGCGCCGCTCTCTGGGTTGACGATGTCGTAATTGATCCAACCACCGCCACCCTCCACAGCAGCCCAGGCGTCGCGCAAGAAGCGATCACCGTTCACGCCGGGTACTTCATGAACACGCTTGCCTTCCATGGCGGGCTTGGCGCCATGGACGCGGTAGTGACCTGCGCGGTCGATGACAAAAATGTAGAGGTCACGGTCAACCAACCCTGAGCTGGCCGAATGCAGCTCGTTGCTGGCACCGTCCACGCCCATGCGCTGGATAAGCGCCCGTGCGCGCGTCACCAGCGCTGCGGCTTCGTCGGCGCTGCCTTGGCGCAGTTTCATGGTCGACACCATGGCTTTGAGTCCCACCGCGCGGGCCACCAGGTCTTTGGACGCGTGGCTGCCTTGCAGCACCATCTCGGCATTTCGCTGGGTTAACTCATCGAGGTAACTCATGCCTTGGGCCACCAGCTCAAGATCTGCACTTTGTTGTGCACTGGCGCGGGCAATCGAGCGCAAGGAGTCAGAGGCCGTGCCCACGCCTCGCGCCAATGCGGCCAGCACCTGGCCGACGTTACCGATGCGTGAAACAGAGCTGCCCACTTGCTCAGACGACAAAGTGATCAACTGGCGAATTTCGCCTGCCGCATGAGCGCTGCGCCTTGCGAGTTGTCGCACCTCGGCCGCCACCACGGCAAAACCACGGCCCGACTCACCTGCACGCGCGGCTTCAACGGCTGCGTTCAGCGCCAGGATGTTGGTTTGGAAAGCAATACCGTCGATCACCGCAATGATCTCGGCCACGCGCTTCGAGCTGCCTTCCAGTTGCACCATCATGCTGATGGTTTCTTGCATTGCGCTGTCACCAGCCTGCGCGTCGCACACCAGTTCATCAATGAGTACGTCCAAGGCGCCAGCGGCTTGCGCATTGCTGGCCACGGCCTGGCTCAGTGCCTTCGCAGTGGCCAGGGTTTGGCGCAAAGTCAGAGCTTGCTCTTCGGTGCGTTGCGACAAGGACGTGCTGCCGTCGGCCACTTCTTTGCCGGCCATGCCAACGCGCGCCGCACAGGTTCGAACCTCGGCCACCATGCGGGACAAGCGTTCGTTCATGCGCTCCACCATGCTGCCAATCTCAGCCAATTCATCGCTGCCAAGAATGACAATACGTCGCGACAAATCCCCCTGCGCCACTTTGGCCACGTCGCTGTGCAGGCGGCGCAATGCACCACAAAAGCTCAGGTAGAAAGCCAGCATCAGGTAGGCCACCACAGCGATGCCCGCTGCCGACAAACCTACGCCTAGCCACTGCTGCCAGCGGGCATCAACTGCGCGTTGATGCAGTTTTGCCAGGAGCGATTGCGCGACCTGCGCTTCAAACTCGGCCGCGGCCGACATGGCCGTGCTGGCTAGCGTGTAGTGCGCCATGGGGTCGTTGTTAGCGCCGTCACTGCCGAATACTTGGCGGGTGTTCTTGGCCAGTTGCTCGGCTGCTGCGCGTGCCGCAGGCCAGGTGCTGGGCGCAGGGGTGCCAATGCGCTCCAAGGCCACCAAGCGCAGCGACACTTCTTCAATTTGCCGCGTGATGTCGTCCGCACCGGTCAGTAACGCCACGCGGTCCCGCCCGCTCACTTCGCCGCGCGTCAAGGCGGCGTTGGCCAGGCCACGGACGATGCCCAACGACTCTGTGAAGGGCACCAGACGCTCGCTCGCAACGTCGATCAGAAAGAAGGTTTCGGAAACGGGATCGAGCAATAAACCAGAGGCGTCGGCCACATTGAAGAGGAGGCGGCGTGTCTTTTCCACGAGGCGGCGGTGCTCCGCGGTGGCCTCTTCGCGCCGCGCCGCGTGCCTGCCTTCTGTAAACGAGACGGCGGTGTCGTGCACATCCTGCCAGCCTTCAGGCATCACGTAGCTTTGGCTGCCAACTTGTGCGTCGATGCTGCGCAAGGTTTCGCGCAGCCGCTGACGCACAGCCTCGCGCTCAGGCGTCGCAGTTTTGTCGTTGCTCAGCACGCGCTGGGTCAGGTCGCGGTGGGCTTGAGTGTCGGCCACGCTTCGCAGCAATGCGGCAAGCGTCTTGGCGCCGTCGTGCTCCTTCAGTGCCGCGCTCGTGGTGGCGTCGAGCTGGCGGTACTGCACTGTGGCAAAAAACAGCAGTGGCAGCAGCGCCATCACACCCAACATACCCAGCTTGGTGGGCAAGCGCAAGCGGCGCATGACCGCGACGGCCGGGGCCAAAGGGCTAAAAGCAAAAACTGACATCGCAGGGCTCCGGAATCGGTCGCACTGCGCATGTGCACGCACAACCTTGATGCGGCTGAGTATCTTGGTGCGTTCCGGGAACCGATGCGATGAAAAGCCGCGCCAAGGCCCTGCAATCTCTGCGCCCAAGCCTCGAAAGCCGCTCAGAGGTCGAGCACGAGCTTGGGGCTCTTGGAGCCCGAGCAGCAAATCATCATGCGGTCGTTGTCGTTTTTCTCAGCGTCGCTCAGCACCAGGTCGCGGTGGTCGGGAATGCCTTCCAACACACGCACTTCGCAGGTGCCGCAGATGCCTTGTTGGCACGAGAAGGGCGGCTCGATGCCGATGTCCAGCAGCGCTTCCAAGATCGTGTTGCCGCTGCTGATGGTGACCGTGCGTTTGCTGCGCGCCAGCTCGACCACAAAGCCACCTTGCACCGCTGCAGCTTCAGGGGCCGAAAAATATTCCAGGTGTACTTGCTCACGCGGCCACGCGCTGGTGGCCGCTTCAAAAGCAGCCAGCATGGGCAGCGGGCCGCAGCAGTAGGCATGGCCGCTTTTCAGCATGTTTTGCGGTAGCGCCGCCAGGGTGCCCGCCATGTCCAAAGGCTTGCCGCCTTGTTCATCGTCAAAGTGCAATTGCAACTTGGCTCCCGCTTGTGTGGCCAAGGCTTGCAGTGTGTCAACAAAGGCGGCGTTGGTACGTGAACGCGCGGCGTAAATCATCTGCCAGGGTTGGCCGATTTGCGTCAGGCGACGCGCCAT
>JAYVRO010000249.1:0-1782 GCA_043776165.1 Rubrivivax sp.
GTAGCGGTTGATGGCGTAGGGCAGCTTTTCAGGCGCGTACACATTGAAGTGCACCAGTTGCCCCGTGAAAGGGCCGATACCGCTGGCGATGAACATCAACCACGACAGCATGGCGCCGCGCTCGGCGGGTGTGTTGGCGGGCAAAAACTGGCCCGACTTTTCAGCCAGGTACAAAAGGATGGCGTTGCTGTCAAACACCACGGCATCACCATCTTGAATGACCGGCACTTTGGCGTTGGGGTTCAGCGCCAGCAGTGCCGGTTGGTGCTGCTCACCCTTGCGTGTGTCCACCGGAATGGCCTCGTAAGGCATGCCAGCTTCTTCCAGGAAAAGTGCCACTTTCATGGGGTTGGGGGCCAGGGAGTAATAGAACTTGATCATGGTGTCTCTCTTGGGTTGTAGGTGATGTGTGCGGGCAAACTGACGTTCGAAGGAAGCACGAGCTGCCGTTGGTTCTCATCTTGACCAAAGGATTAGGCGTCAACGCTCACGAGTTCGCCGCTTGAATGCGGGCTGGGCACCGGCTGACCCTGAGCCTTCAGGCCTTCAATGTGCAACTCGATAGCCTCGTGAATGAGCGTTGCAACTTCCTCGCGACTCTCGCCGGCTGCGATGCAGCCCGGAAGGTCGGGGACGTAGGCACCAAAGCTGTTTGATCCCTTTTCAATGACAACCAGATACTGCATGTTTAGCCTCACTTCTTCAGACCTGCTTGCTTCAGGATGCTGTTCAATGTGCCGGGGGGCGCACTTCAACGCTTGGCTTGCCTGCGACCGTGACGGTCCCGGCCTTGGAATCGTGATGGTACTGACGGTGGCTCCCCTTCTGCCGTACTTGGTACCAGCCCTCCGCTTCTAGGCGCGCGATCAGTTCTTGAACCTTTGTTGGCATAGACATTCGATCGTAGTCTGCGCGATCCGCGGTTGCCGCCAGTTGACACCCGGAAGCCATTTCTAACGTTCGAGATTGCTAGACTCAAAGACGTTGGTATTTGACAAAAGCAAACGCCACGCCTTTTTCGCTGACGTGTTCTTCACGCCAGGTCTCGGCAAAAGCGCTGCGGTCCCATTCGGGGAAAAAAGTATCGCCTTCTAGCTCGGCATCCACCTCGGTGAGCACCAAGGTGGTGGCCATCGGCAAGGCCAAGGCGTAAAGCTGAGCGCCGCCAAAAATGCACACGCGCGGCGCGCCGGGTACGGGTGCTTGTGTGAGCGCCAGCGCGCCTTGCAGGCTGGTCACGACGTCAGCGCCACTGGCGGCGAAATCAGCGTTGCGGCTCACGACGATGTTGTGCCGTCCTGGCAAGGGGCGCACATGGGCGGGCAGGGCTTGCCAGGTTTTGCGGCCCATCACCACGGGGCATCCCATGGTGTGTTCGCGGATGAAGGCAAGATCGGTTTTGTTGCGCCAGACCACGTCACCGCGCAGCCCGATGGCGCGGTTGCGGGTGACAGCGGCCACCAACTCAATTTGCTGTGGCTGGGTCATGTGGGTGTTGATGTGGATGCTCAGACGGCCACGGGCGCTTTGATGGCGGGGTGGTTTTGGTAGTCCACCACCTCAAAGTCATCAAACACGTAGTCGTCAATCGACGCCGGGCAACGTTTGATATTCAACACCGGGTAGGGGTAGGGCGCGCGGGCCAGCTGCGTTTGCACTTGCTCATGGTGGTTGTCGTAGATGTGGCAGTCGCCGCCAGTCCAGATGAACTCGCCCACATCCAGATTGCACTGCTGCGCCACCATGTGGGTCAGTAGTGCGTAACTTGCAATGTTAAATGGC
>JAYVRO010000250.1:0-5678 GCA_043776165.1 Rubrivivax sp.
AAGGGCAGAAGTCCTTCAATCAAGAGCATCAAAGCCAGCGCGGTGAGCAGCATCCTGGCCCCTGCCCTTCGGATCAAGAGGATGTTGAAGCGAACGCTATTTCCGCGGGCCCGCGACTGGCGCGACACCGTTACCCGGGCCACCGCTGCGCATGCTGCGGAAGAACTCGTTGCTCGGGTCCAGCACCATCAGGTCCGACTTGCTGCGGAAGGTGGCGCGGTAGGCTTCCAAGCTGCGATAGAACTGCGCAAACTGGGGGTCGCGCCCAAAGGCGTCGGCGTAAAGCGCTGAGGACTTGGCATCGCCTTCGCCTTTGATTTTTTGAGCGTCACGGTAGGCTTCGGCGACGATGACTTCACGCTGGCGGTCGGCGTCGGCGCGAATCTTTTCAGCACCTGCTGAGCCTTGCGACCGCAGTTCGTTGGCGACTTGCTTGCGTTCGGACTCCATGCGGCGGTACACCGAGTCCGTGATGTCAGCCACAAAGTCAACCCGTTTGATGCGCACGTCGACGATCTCGATACCAAAGGCCTTTCCATCATCGGCCAAGCGCGCCTTCACTCCCGCCATGACCTTCTCTCGTTCACCCGACAGCACGCCTTGAACGTTGCGCTTGGTGATTTCTTCATTGAACGCCGCTTGCACCACTGGGCTCAAGCGCGTTTCGAGGTTGCGAAAGTCAACCCCGTTATTGCGAATGAATTGACGCGGCTCGCTGATGCGCCACTTCACGAGCCAGTCGATGATCAGGCTCTTCTTTTCCGCAGTAAATATAGGCCGCGTCTCGGGGCTGTCCATGGTTTGCACCCGCTTGTCCAGGAACACCACGTTCTGGAAAGGCGGAGGCAACTTGAACTTGAGCCCCGGCTCGGTAACGACTTCTTTGATTTCACCCAGCGCGTAGATCACCGCCACCTGGCGCTGATCGACGACAAAGAGTGTCGAAGCAATGATGAGCAACGCGATGAGCGTTGACGCGGCAATCAATCCAATGCGGTTCATGACGATGGCTTTAAGGTGGTGGCCTAGCGGCTTTCGCGGTCACGGGTGCGTGCACCGTCGCGTGAGCGGATGTCGGTGCCCGCTGGCGCGGCAGCCGACTCGGTCGGTGCGTTGGGCGCTACCAAGGGCACGGTGCTGGGTGCGACCGTGGCGCCCGCTTGCTGAAGCAATCGATCCAATGGTAGGTAGAGCAAGTTGTTGCCAGCCTTGCTGTCGACCATGACCTTGGTGACGTTGCTGTAGACCTGCTGCATGGTCTCGATGTAGAGGCGGTCGCGGGTCACGCCGGGTGCCTTTTGGTATTCGGTCAAGACAGAGCGAAAACGCTGGGCATCACCTTCGGCCTGCGCCACAACACGCGAACGATAACCTTCGGCCTCTTCCATCAGACGCGACGCCGTGCCGCGTGCCTTGGGGATGACGTCGCTGGCGTACGCTTGGCCCTCGTTCTTGAAGCGGTCGCGGTCAGCACTGGCTTTTACGGCGTCGTTGAATGAAGCCTGCACCGAGTCAGGCACCTGCACGTTTTGCACGTTGACGTTGGAGACGATGATGCCCGCGCGCAAGCGATCGAGCTGCGTTTGCACCGACTTCACCAAGTCCACTGCCAACGCATCGCGCTGCTCATAGAGCACCGAATCAACCTTGCTGCGACCGACAATTTCGCGCACCGCTGATTCGCTGGCCAGAACCACGGCCTCATCGGGGTTGCGGTTTTCGAACAAATAGGCGCGCGCATCACCGAGGCGGTACTGCACAGTGAAGCGAATGTCCACAATGTTCTCGTCTTGCGTGAGCATGGACGAGTCGCGTAAGCCCGTGGCTGGCACGACCGTGTTGCGCCCCACTTCGACAGAACGCAACTGCGTGACCGGCACGGTCTCGTGCGCCTGAAACGGGTAAGGAAAACGCCACTGAAAACCGGCATCCGATGTGTAGGCGTATTTGCCAAAAGAGGTGACCACTGCCTGGTGACCTTCTTGCACGATGAAAAAACCGCTGCCCAACCACACCAGTGCAATCACGCCAGCAATCAGCAAGGCCCCTATGCCCGCACTCTTCATGTCGGGCTGGAACTGCGGGCCTTGGCCGGGCGGGCGTTCATCGCCACCGCGCTGTGGGTTGTTGCCCTTGCCAAACAGTCCGCCCAGCTTGCGGTTGAAATCACGCCACAGCTCGTCGAGGTCCGGCGGGCCGTCATTGCGCCCGGCTTGCATGACGTTCTCGCCGACGCGCGGATGTGGCAACAACCGGCGGAATGTGGCCGAGAGCAATGCGCCCAATGAATGCGTTGTGTCGCCCAAGCGCGAGGCAAAAGTAGTAGGCATTGAATCGCTCGTGATCATGTCGTCGTTGCGATGTTTATTGAAGCCAATGCAGTGCCGTTGGCCTGTAGTGGATGCGAAGGGTGAAGCGGAAAGCGTGCCGTGTCGTCATGTGGGGCGAGATCAGGCGCGTTCAAGCTCTGCGCCACCAATTCCCCAATCAGCTGCCGCAGCTCGGGCAGGCCCTGCCCTGTCAAGGCGCTGACAAAAACGCGGGGCCGACGCACGCCAGCATGCACTTCTACGTGATCGACCACCACGCGCGATTGGCGCGACGCCTCAACGAGATCGCACTTGTTGTAGATCCATACCTGTGGCACGGCACTGGCGCCAATGTCCTCAAGCACACGGTCGACTTCGGCCATTTGCTCGCGCAGCAGGGGGCTGGAAGCGTCGACCACATGCAAGAGCAAGTCCGCGTCAGCCGCCTCTTGCAGCGTCGCCTCAAAGGCTTCAACAAGTTTGTGCGGCAAGTCGCGGATGAAGCCCACGGTGTCTGACAGCGAAACCGAGCGTGCGGCCTGCTCCAGCCAGAGCGACCGCGTGGTGGTATCGAGCGTGGCAAAGAGTTGGTCTGCCGCGTAGCTGTGGGCTTTCACCAAGGCATTGAAAAGTGTCGACTTTCCCGCGTTGGTATAGCCCACCAACGAGACGCGAAAAGTGCCGCGACGTTCGCGGGCTTTTCGCTGTGTGCCTCGCTGGCGTTTGACTTTCTCCAGGCGCTCTTTGACCGACTTGATGCGCTCACCAATCATGCGTTTGTCGAGCTCGATCTGCGCCTCACCTGGGCCTCCTCGCGTGCCGATGCCACCTTGCTGGCGCTCCAGGTGCGACCATCGCCGCACCAAGCGTGTGGCCATGTATTGCAGCCGAGCCAGCTCGACTTGCAGTTTGCCTTCGTGGCTTTGTGCGCGTTGGCCAAAAATATCGAGGATGAGCGATGTCCTGTCGGCTACTGACACCCCCAGGTGCTGCTCCAGGTTGCGTTGTTGCGCAGGGCTCAGCGCTTGGTCGAAGATGACACCGGCCGCGTCGGTCTCGGCCACCAGGGCCTTGATTTCATCGGCTTTGCCGCTGCCCACAAACAGTGCGGCGTCAGGCGCTTTGCGCCGCGCAATGATTTTGCCAACAGTGGTGTCACCGGCTGACGAGGCAAGCAATTCCAGCTCATCGAGCGTGACGTCAAAGGGCGCACCGCGACCGAAGTCGACACCCACAAGTACGGCCCGTGTCAAGCCCGTCGCCTGAGGCGGATTCGGTTTTGAATGGGAACTCAAAGCGGCGCTGCGTTCTGTGCCAGGCGGTGGCCCGGCGTTGACTGCGATGTCAAGCTGCGTCGCCTGCGTCGGCGGCTTGAAAGTTCACGGCTCGACCCGGCACCACGGTGGAGATGGCGTGCTTGTAGACCATTTGAGTCACGGTGTTGCGCAATAAGACGACGTACTGATCGAAGGATTCGATCTGGCCTTGAAGTTTGATGCCGTTGACCAAGTAGATCGACACCGGCACATGCTCTTTGCGCAGGAGGTTCAAAAAAGGATCTTGCAGAAGTTGGCCTTTGTTACTCACGATATTCTCCGTGTTGGTGGATGGATGTGGGACTCAGGCAGCGCTAAAACAGCGTGTCATGCCCCAATAAGGCAGACACGTTATCACAGGCCAGGTCTTGGGATGCAATGCACTGGCGAACGAGACTCAACGCTCACCAAAAGGGTTTTCGCTTGAACGGAATTCAATGCGCAGTGGCGTCCCTACCAGCTTGAAATGGTCACGGATGCGGCCTTCAAGAAAGCGTTTGTAGGCCTCGGTGATGTGATCCAGGGAATTGCCATGCACCACCACCACAGGCGGGTTCATGCCACCTTGGTGGGCATAACGCATCTTGGGTCGGAAGCGCCCATCGCGGCGCGGCGCCTGATGCTGCACAGCGTCGATCACGAGCCTTGTGAGCACGGGAGTGGGCATTTTGCAATTGGCCGAAGCATGGGCGTGCAAAAGCGCTTTCCACACGGGACCCAGGCCCTGGCGTCTGATGGCCGAGATCATCAACACAGGTGCAAATTTCAAGAAGCCCAAACGTGTTTCGATAGAACGCTGTAACTGTTCACGTTGGTACGAATCGGTCGCGTCCCATTTGTTGATGGCAACGACCACAGCGCGACCCGACTCCAGGATGTAGCCCGCGATGTGAGCGTCTTGCTCGGACACACCTTGTGTCGCGTCCAGAAGCAAGAGCACCACGTTGGCATCCGCAATGGCCTGCAAGGTTTTGATGACTGAGAACTTCTCAATGGCCTCAAAAACCCGGCCCCTGCGGCGCAGGCCAGCAGTGTCAATCAGCTCGAACCGTTGGCCGTCGCGCTCAAAGGGCACGTGGATGGCGTCGCGTGTTGTGCCCGGCATATCGAACGCCACCAAACGCTCTTCGCCTAACCAAGTGTTGATGAGGGTTGACTTACCAACATTCGGTCGCCCCGCCACTGCAAGGCGGATGGGACCGTCGGCAGCACCGGGCGCCTCGGCATCGTCGTCCCAAACAAAGTCCTCGAGTGCGATCTCAATCAGACTGCGAATGCCCTGGCCGTGCGCGGATGAAATCGGCAACGGCACGCCAATGCCCAACTCGTGAAACTCGGCCACGGCGGGTGCATCAATCATGCCTTCGGCCTTGTTGGCCGCGAGCAGCACCTTTTTGCGTTCTGTGCGCAGGTAGCGCGCGATGTCGTGGTCTTGCGCCGAAGGGCCGGCGCGCACGTCAACAACGAAAATAACGACGTCGGCTTCGGCCACGGCTTGGCGCGTCTGCTGCGCCATTTCACGGACGATGCCGCTGCTGCTGTCGGGCTCAAAACCACCGGTATCCACGACGATGAACTCGCGTCCGGCGAGCTTGGCGTCGCCGTAATGACGATCCCGCGTCAAGCCAGAAAAGTCGGCCACGATGGCGTCGCGACTTTTGGTGATGCGGTTGAAGAGCGTGGATTTACCGACGTTGGGCCGGCCAACGAGGGCGATGACCGGTTTCATGGAACGCGTTTCATGAATCAGCCCTCATGAAACGTTGACCAAGCTCGATGCCGGTTGGTGCATCTCAGTTTGGCTTGAATGCAAAGAGGCCGCCGCTGCGAGTGGCCACCAAGATCGTGCCATCCGCAAAGGCCGGTGTGCCGATCACGGGCGAGCCATCTGTGGACAAGCGCTGTTGCGTCTCGCCGGTCGTGAGAGAGAGGAAATGCACAAACCCTTCGGTGTCGCCAAAGACCACGCTGCCGCCCGCTACCAAAGCACCGCTCAGGCCCCGATTGAGCAAACGCTCGTTGCTCCACAACACGTCGCCCGTGCTGGCCTTCC
>JAYVRO010000251.1:0-1773 GCA_043776165.1 Rubrivivax sp.
TTCAAGATGCCGCGCAGCGTGTTGACCACCAAGGTCGCCAGCGCTTCGCCTTCGACTTCTTCAGCAACGATCAAGAGCGGACGACCACTCTTGGCAACTTGCTCCAGCGTGGGCAGCAGATCACGGATGTTGCTGATCTTCTTGTCGTACAACAGTACGAAAGGGTTGTCGAGCAGCGCGCTTTGCTTTTCGGGGTTGTTGATGAAGTAAGGCGACAGGTAGCCACGGTCAAACTGCATGCCCTCGACGATGTCGAGTTCGTTGTCGAGGGACTTGCCGTCTTCGACGGTGATCACGCCTTCTTTACCAACTTTGTCCATGGCCTTGGCAATGATCTCGCCGATGGACTCGTCTGCGTTGGCGCTGATCGAGCCGACTTGGCTGATTTCTTTGCTGGTGGTGGTGGCTTTGCTGGCCTTCTTGAGCTCAACGATCAAGGCCGTCACGGCCTTGTCGATGCCACGCTTCAGGTCCATCGGGTTCATGCCCGCTGCCACGTACTTCATGCCTTCACGAACGATGGACTGCGCCAGCACGGTGGCCGTGGTGGTGCCGTCACCGGCGTTGTCGCTGGTCTTGGAAGCAACTTCCTTGACCATCTGAGCGCCCATGTTCTGGAGCTTGTCCTTGAGCTCGATCTCTTTGGCCACCGACACACCGTCTTTGGTGACCGTGGGCGCGCCGAAGCTGCGCTCGAGCACCACGTTACGGCCTTTGGGCCCCAAAGTGACCTTGACCGCGTTGGCCAGGATGTTCACGCCTTCGACCATACGCAGGCGCGCGTCGGCGCCGAAAATTACTTCTTTTGCTGCCATGTGTATTACTCCTAGATGTGCGGAAAGGGCTTATTTCTCGACAACGGCGAAGAGATCTTCTTCACGCATCACGAGCAACTCGTCGCCGTCAACTTTGACGGTTTGGCCGCTGTACTTGCCGAACAAAACGCGGTCGCCGACTTTCACGTTCATGGGGGCGATGTCGCCCTTGTCATTGCGCTTGCCCGGGCCGACAGACAGCACTTCGCCTTGGTCGGGTTTTTCGGCGGCGTTGTCAGGGATGACGATGCCAGAGGCAGTCTTGGTTTCTTGTTCCAAACGCTTGACGATCACGCGATCGGCTAAGGGACGAAGTTTCATGGGTTCTCCTTGGGAGTCACAGTAGGCACACGCTGGAGCGCAAGCTATGTGTGCGCTCATTAACATGCGGGGTTTGGCGATGGCAGCATTCCTCGCAGAAGCCGCCTATCAACCGTTAGCACTCATGCATGACGAGTGCTAGCAATTCTATTATAGGGTTGCATTGCGACACTTCAAGGGCCAATCTTACAAAGTAGAAAAGTCCCTTGTTTCATCAGGCACGATGTTGAAATGCCGCCTTTGCCTCCGCGCCCGCCGTCGCGACACACCATGAACTTCAACGACAACGAAACCCTGCGCCAAGCCATCGCCCGCAATGTGCGTGACGCATTGATGGAAGACATTGGCCGCCAGGATTGGACCGCGCAACTGGTGCCCGCCGAGCGGCGCGTGCAGGCGCAGGTGGTGGCAAAAGAAGCGGCCGTGATCTGCGGCCGCCCGTGGTTCGATGCGTGCATGCGCGCCATGGACGCCTCCGCGCAGATCGACTGGGCCGTGGCGGAAGGCACCGGCGTTGCGGCGGGCACCGTCCTGTGTCAAATCGAATCCGCCGCGCGCGCCTTGCTCAGCGCAGAGCGCCCTGCCCTGAATTTTTTGCAGATGCTGTCGGGCGTGGCCACGGTCACGCGCCAGTACG
>JAYVRO010000252.1:0-21491 GCA_043776165.1 Rubrivivax sp.
GCGGCTGTCACTGCCAGCTTCTGGGCAATCACTGAGCCAGGAGCCGAAGTGGCACCGGTCAAACGGTACAGGCCTCGCATGCCGAGAGGGGGAATCGTGCCCCCGTTCGGTGCGTCGCCGCCGATGCCGATGACGCCGCCCGCAACACCGGCAAAAACAACGCTGGGATCACTTGGATGCACCACGATGCTGGAGATGGAGCGACCGGTGAAGACCGGGTTGCTCACGGGCCCGCTCGGGCTGGTGTAGTTGCGCACAGGGTTGATCGGGCCCACCAACGTTGCCGTGGTGTCGCAGTTGTCGATACGGTACATACCAACGCCGGCATAGCTGTCACCCGAGCCATTCGCTTCACCAGTACCCACGAACAGGATTGTGGAATTGGACGGCGCCAGTGCCAACGCGCCGATGGCAGAGGTGGTTGCGTTGTCAAAGATTTGTGTCCAGCTAACACCAGCGTCCAGGGACCGATAAACACCACCCTGCGCGGTGCCCAAATACAGCTTGCTTGAGTTGCCGGGGTCCATGACGAACGACGTCACCCGTCCGCTGACGGGCAGCGCGCCGACAACCTGCCCATTGGGGATGGGCGTCGGGCCCAGAGCAGTCCACTGCGGTGGCGCCACCGCCGCCGCACCCGTAGTGCTCATGGCACTCCTGGCGCTGCGGGCCGCATCCTTCTGCGCGCGCTGCATTTTGGTGGCCGCCTCGCGCAGACTGGGGTCGGCAGGCAAACCGCGAAGGAGATCGACGTACTCACTGCGCAATCGCTGATAGTCGGCGGAATTGATGACACCACTGAACTTGGGTGGGATGTCGGCGTCGCCCTGCGCAAACGCGACGCCAAAAGACGCTGCGGCCAGTAGTCCTACAACAAATTGCTTCAGCATGGGGAAATCTCCTTCGATCCAGTCGTCGTCATCGTCTTGCCATTTGCGCCACTGGTCAATCGGGTACCGTGTGAATTCGAGCCAATTCCCCTCATTTGGGGGGTGGGTTTTCTCGGGGGCGGACGGGGCGGCAAGCGATACATCGCGCTGCAAACCAAATCAAGTTTCGGGTGCTGGCTCGATCCACGCTTCTTGCAAAGTCGGTGTCATTCATTTACGCCGCAAAACGCGAGAGAAGACTTGCCTGCCTGATGCAGTCACCTGCCCCCGAACTGAGGTTCACGCCGGTGGCCAAACGCCGCCACACCTTCCATCAAATCGTGGCTCGCACTGCAAGCTGCGCGGCGTTTGCGCTGCGCGGCGTTGTCCACATGCCCAGTCGCAATTTCGTCCAAGCTCAACTTCATGCCTTGCACCGCAAGTGGCGCATTGCCAGCGAGCCGCTCAGACCAACGTTTGACATGAGCGTCTAGCGTCTCTGCGGCCACTGCCTCATCAAGGTAGCCAATGCGCAGCAGCTCCTCCGCTGGCACGGCCTCGGCCATTAAAAAGAGGCGCTTGGCCGCGCCCAGCCCCAGACGCGACACGTAGCGCTGCAAACCACTCGCGTAGTAGTGCAGGCCCAGGCGGGCTGCGGGCATGCGCAGCTCCATGCCCAGCACGCCAATGCGAAAGTCACAGGCCAGCGCCAGATCGGTGGCGCCACCGTAAACACTGCCATTCAGGCGCGCAATCGTTGGCAGTGCTAACGCTTGAAGTTGGTCGACTGTGTGCGCAAAAAAATCGGGGTCGGCGCTGGCCGATTCACCGGATTGGGCCAGCGCACCCAGATCAAACCCCGCACTGAAGACACGGCCTGTGCCGGTGAGCATCAGCACGCGCAAGCTTTTGTTGGCAGCCACTTGCTGAAAAAGATCTTGCAAAACCACCAGGTCTTCCCGTTGCAAACGATTGAGGTGACGCGGGCGGCGCAAGGTGATGGTGGCAAAACCGCCCGGCGCCACCGTCAGAAGCGGGGTGGCGCCTGCTTCTTCATTGCCGTTCACCTTGCTCATGCTCAGGCCAAGTCGGGCAAATAGCGCACTGCCAGCACACCATGAATGTCACGCAGCGAAGCCAGCACGGCAGCGTCTACCGCGCTGTCCACGTCGACCAGCGTGTAGGCCATCTCGCCGCGCGACTTGTTGACCATGTTGTGGATGTTCAGCCCCGCGTTGGCCATGGCCGTGGAGATCTGCCCCAGCATGTTGGGCACGTTGGCATTGGCAATCGCTATGCGCCAACGTGACTCGCGCGGCATTTGCACATGTGGAAAGTTAACCGCGTTGACCACGTTGCCGTTTTCCAGGTAGTCGCGCAGTTGGTCCACCACCATCACGGCGCAGTTCTCTTCGGCTTCGCGGGTGCTGGCACCCAGGTGGGGCAGGGCGACCACACCCTGTTGGTCGTGCAGCGTGGTCGATGGAAAGTCACACACGTAACTGGCGAGCTTTTGCGCTTGCAGGGCTTCTACCACCGCTTCGTCATTGACCACGCCGTCGCGGCTGAAGTTCAGCAGCACGCCGCCTTGCCTCATGAGGCCGATGTTGGCGGCGTTGATGAGGCCCCGTGTGGTCTCCATCAAGGGCACATGCAGGGTGACGAACTGGGCGCTGCGCAGCACGTCGTTCACGCTGGCGCCTTTGCGCACTTGTGCGGGCAGGCTCCAGGCGGCGTCCACGGTGATGTGGGGGTCAAAGCCCAGCACGTCCATGCCGAGCTTGATGGCCGCGTCAGCCACCATGCAGCCGATTTTTCCCAGACCAATGATGCCCAGGGTCTGCCCCGCCAGTTCGTAGCCAGCAAAGGCCTTTTTGCCGTCTTCCACGGTCTTGTCCAGGTCGGGCGAGTGGACGTCCAGCCCGTCCACAAAACGCTGCGCCGGTGCGATGTTGCGCGCGGCCATCAGCATGCCCAGAAGCACCAGCTCTTTCACCGCGTTGGCGTTGGCGCCCGGGGCGTTAAAAACAGGCACGCCGCGCGCGCTCATGGCGGCCACCGGGATGTTGTTGGTGCCGGCACCCGCGCGGCCAATGGCGCGCACGCTGGGCGCAATGTCCATGCCGTGCATGTCGGCACTGCGCACCAACACGGCGTCGGGATCAGTCATGTCCTTGCCAACACCTTTGCCCACGCGGTAACGCTCGGCGGGCAGGCGCGACAAACCACTGGCCGAGATGGCGTTCAGCACCATCACGCCATAACGTTGATCTGGGCTGGATTTATCAACCATGCTGGGCCTCAAATTCCGCCATGTAGGCCACCAGCGCCTGCACACCGGCAATGGGCATGGCGTTGTAGATGGAGGCACGCATGCCACCCACGGCACGGTGGCCTTTGAGCTGGAACATGCCGCGCGCTTCGGCACCCTTCAGGAAGGCCCCGTCCAAGCTCTCGTTGCGCAACTTGAAAGGCACGTTCATCAGGCTGCGGCAGTCCTTGGCGACAGGGCTGGTGAAGAACTTGGAAGCGTCGAGATAGTCGTACAGCAGGGCCGCCTTTTTGGCGTTGTGCGCGGCCATGGCGACCAAGCCGCCTTGGGCCTTGATCCACTTGAAGACCAGCCCCGCGATGTAGATGGCGTAAGTGGGCGGTGTGTTGAGCATCGAGTCGTTGTCGGCTTGCTGCTTGTAGTCAAAAGCGCTGGGTGTCACAGGCAAGGCTTGGCCGATCAGGTCATCTCGAACAATAACAATCGTCAACCCCGCCGGGCCGATGTTCTTTTGCGCGCCGCCGTAGATCAGGCCGTACTTGTTCACGTCCACCGGGCGCGACAAGATAGAGCTTGACATGTCGGCCACCAGCGGTACGTCGCCCACGTCGGGTGTGAAGTGATACTCCACGCCGCCGATGGTTTCGTTTGAGCAGATGTGCACGTACGCCGCGTCGGGGTTGAGCTTCCACGTAGCACGCGCAGGGATGGTCGTGTAACCCGTGTCAGCGCTGCTGGCCACGGTGTTGATGGTGGCGTACTTCTTGGCCTCTTTCATCGACTTTTTGCTCCACTCGCCTGTGTCCACGTAGTCGGCGCTGGTTTTGCCGCGCAACATGTTCATCGGCACGATGGCGTTTTCGCCGATCGCGCCGCCCTGCATGAAGAGCACCTTGTAGTTGACTGGGATGGCCATCAGCTCGCGCAGAAGCGCCTCGGCTTCGGCGTGGATGGCGACAAACTCTTTACCACGGTGGCTCATCTCCATCACGCTCATGCCCGAGCCGTGCCAGTCGAGCATTTCATCGGCGGCTTGGCGCAATACGCTCTCGGGCAGCGCGGCCGGGCCGGCGCTGAAATTAAAAACACGGGTCATGGAAACGAACTCCTGCAGGGACTTTTTGCGGCGCAGTGCACCGAGGTGAGGGAACATGCTCGGCACGGTCAAAGTGCGGCGCCACGCATTATCCGGGGTGGCTTCCTTTGACCTGATTCACACGCCAAGTTTGGCCCCCACAATGCGGGCCCCTTGTGGCCACGAGTTAGTCAGCTCATCTCAAGATGCAACATTTACTTGCCCTGCTCATTTGTCTCATGCTGGGTTGCGGGCTCACCGCGCAAGCGCAAGCGCAAGCGCAAGCGCAAGCGCAAGCGCAAACCGCCGCTGACAAAGACAACGCCATCACTGCGGTGCGTCTGGCCTCCGGCGAGACCATCGTGCTGGACGGCAGCCTCTCGCACCCGGCCTGGCAGCGCGCCCCGGTGTGGAGCCGCTTCGTCGAAAAGGACCCTGTCAACGGCGCCAAGCCGCCACAAGAAACGCGCGTGCAAGTGCTCTTTGACGAACGCGCTTTGTACGTGGGCGTGCGGGCGCTGGACAACGACCCCGCCAGCATCCGCGACCTGCCGGTGCGCAACGACTTGGTCAATCGCACGCAAGACTTTGTCGTTGTCTACGTTGACGCGATCGGCACCAAACGCTCGGCGCAGTTCTTTCGCGTCAACGCCACTGGCAGCACGGGTGACGGTATCCACACAGCGGCTGACGACAGCGAAGATTTCTCACCCGACTTTGACTGGGACAGTGCTGTGCAACGCAATGCCGAGGGGTGGACCGTGGTGTTCCGCTTGCCGTTTGCGTCACTGCGTTATGCCCAGGCGCAGGGCGGCGCAGCGCCAAATGTCACCGCCGTGCCCTGGCGCTTCATGGTCGCGCGCCGCTTGCCGCGCGAGCAGTTCCACCTCATCAGCTCGGTGGCCATTCCGCGTGACGTGCCCAGCTTCATCCACAACCTGCAGCCGCTGGTGGGTGTGACGCTGCCGGAGAACAGCAACTTCATCACCGTGCGGCCCAGCATCACACTGCGCAACACCCGCGAGCAAGAAGTGGGCAAGGCCAGCATCAGCCGCAGCAAGACCGAACTGAGCCTGGACGCCAAATGGCGCCCACGGGCTGAGCTGGTGGTGGACGGCACCTTGAACCCCGATTTTTCACAGGTGGCGCTGGACGTGCCGCAGCTGGCAGGCAACTCGCGATTTGCGCTCTTCTTCCCGGAAAAGCGGCCCTTCTTTTTTGAGTCGGCTGACTTGCTGCGTTCACCCACCGAAGCCTTCTACACGCGCAGTTTCACGCAGCCGCGGTGGGGTGTTCGCGGCACTTGGCGTGCAGCCGATGTGGCAGGCACCGCCTTGGCCGTGGACGACCGCGGCGGTGGTCTGGTGCTGATACCCGGCGCCTATGGCACTGACTACGCCGAACAACCGGCGTCCAGCACCGTGGCGGCACGTGGGCGATGGGACGTCGGCAGCGTGCAATGGGGTGGCGTTTTGGCATCTCGCCGATACGGCCAAGACCGTGGCAACAATGACGTTGCTGGCCCGGACGTCGGTTGGCAGATCAACGACGACTGGCGCCTCCGGGGGCAGTGGCTGGCCTCGCAAACCAGTGCTGTCGCCGATGGCCTGGGCGGCTTGCATCGCGGCGCTAACGTTTCAGGTCAGCGAATCTATGTCAAGGCGCAACGCCAGGCCGGAGACGGTGAAACGGCCATCACGCTCGACACCTCGGGCAGTGGCTTTCGCCACGACACGGGTTTTGCCAACCAGGTGGGTGTGCGTGCCATCAGTTTTTTCCAGGCCCAGGGTTGGCAGCAGGTCGGGCCCTTTAATCTCTTTTACGTGAACGTACAAGCCGATCAAGTGCGCGACCGCGCCACGGGCCTTGTCGTCAAAGAAGTGCTGCGCCCGGGGTTATGGAGCACAGCGGCGCGCAACCTGGAATGGTGGTTCGAGGCCTACCTGCATTCCAACGTACGCACCAGCGCCACATCACCGCTTTTGAAGGAGCGCTATGTGGCCAGCGGTTTGGTGATGACACCGGCGACCTGGTTCCCGTTGGTGGATACCAAGATCGAGATCGGCCACTTGGCCGATACATCGGCCAACCAGGTGCGGCCCGGCGGGCGCTGGAGCGTGAATTCACGTTTGCGGCCCGTGCGTTCTTTTGAGTTCGAGCCCAGTTTCTCGCTCGCATGGTTAGACCGACATGGTCAGCGCACCTACACCGAAAGCGCCGTGCAACTGTTGGGTGTGTGGCACTTTGACGCTCGCAACAACCTGCGTGCCATCGTGCAGCGCAGCAGCCTGGACCGCCGCGCCGAGCCCGGGGTGGCGGCCGCGCGCAGCGGTGGGGGTGTGGCCTCGCTCACCTACACGTGGCGGCGCTCTGCCGGCACGGTGGTCTACGTCGGCGCGAGCCGCTCCAAAGACGGCAGCCCCACCACGCAGCGCGGCAGCGAAGCGTTTGTGAAAGTGCAGATCGACGCCGATGACGCGCTGGCCTGGTGGCGTTGACGGTGTGATCCGGGTTCGCGCCAATGCGCGCGAGCTGAAGCGCTGCCTACACTGCCCGCATGAAAAAAGTCGTCATCAGTGGCACGGGCCTCTTCACGCCAAGCGAGGTCATCAGCAACGCTGAACTCGTCGCGTCCTACAACGCATACGCGGTTTTGCAAAACGCCAAAAACGCCGCCGCCATCACAGCAGGCACGGTGAAAGAGATGGTGCCCTCGAGCGTTGAATTCATAGAAAAAGCTTCGGGCATCAAGCAGCGCCACGTCATCAACAAGGCCGGTGTGCTGGACCCCACGCGCATGAAGCCCTATTTCGCGCCGCGACCTGACGATCAAATCTCTTTGATGGCTGAACTGGGCCGCGACGCGGCCTTGCAGGCCATGAAAGCCGCAGGCAAAGAGGGCAGCGACATTGACGCCGTGCTGTGCGCCAGCGCCAACATGCAACGCGCCTATCCGGCCATGGCTGTTGAGATTCAACAAGCCATCGGCGCGGGCGGTTATGGCTTCGATATGAACGTGGCTTGTTCGTCGGCCACGTTTGCCATTGAGCAAGCGGTCAACAGCGTGCGCGCGGGCACGGCCAGGTGTGTGCTGGTGGTCAACCCAGAGATCACCTCCGCTCACCTGGAATGGCGTGACCGCGACTGCCACTTCATCTTTGGCGATGTGTGTACGGCGCTCATCGTCGAAGCCGCAGACACGGCCACGTCGAGCGACCAATGGGAAGTGCTGGGCACCAAACTTGCCACGCAGTTTTCCAACAACATCCGCAACAACGCGGGCTTCATGAACCGTTGCGAAGACACCGACCCCGACGCACGCGACAAGACCTTCATGCAAGAAGGCCGCAAGGTCTTCAAAGAAGTCGTGCCGATGGCTGCCGCGCACATCGCTCAGCACCTGGGCGCGCTGGGTTTCGAGCCGACGCAAGTGCGCCGTTTTTGGCTGCACCAAGCCAACCTGGGCATGAACCAGTTTGTGGTGCGCAAGCTGGTGGGCGGTGAGGTCACACAAGACATTGCGCCCACCATCTTGGACGAATACGCCAACACGGCATCAGCCGGTTCAATCATCGCTTTCCATGACCACCACGTCGATTTGGCCAGAGGCGCGCTGGGCGTCATCTGCTCCTTCGGCGCGGGTTATTCGGTGGGCAGTGTGGTGGTGCGTCGCTTGTAAAACGCTGGCATGCAAACCTTCTTCTGGCACGACTACGAGACCTTCGGCCGGGTACCCCGGCGCGATCGCCCGGCGCAGTTTGCGGGCATCCGCACCGATGCCGACCTGAATCAAATTGGCAGCCCAGTGATGTGGTTTTGCCAACCCGCGCCTGACACTTTGCCCGACCCCGAAGCCTGTTTGCTCACCGGCATCTTGCCGCAGCACTGCTTGCAAAAAGGCTTGCCGGAACACGCTTTTGCAGCCGCCATTGAAGAGCAGCTCGCGCAGCCCGGTACCGTGGGCGTGGGCTACAACAGCATCCGGTTTGACGATGAAGTGACACGCCACTTGTTCTGGCGCAACTTGATGGACCCCTACGCCCGCGAGTGGCGCGACGGCTGTGGCCGCTGGGACTTGATGGACGCCGTGCGCTGTTGTTGGGCACTGCGCCCCGAGGGCATCGAATGGCCATTCCACCCCGATGGTCGCCCGTCTTTCAAGCTCGAAGATTTAACGCGTGTGAACGGCTTGGAACACGACTCCGCGCATGACGCGCTGAGTGATGTACGCGCGACACTGGCCTTGGCGCGGCTCATCAAAATCAAGCAGCCCAAGCTGTGGGATTTTTGTTTCAAGCTGCACAAAAAAGACGCTGTGGCCAACGAGATGGGGGCTGTCGGCCAGGGTGCCAAACCCTTCATCCATCTCTCGGGCATGTACCCCGTCGAGCACGGCAGTTTGGCCGTCGTGTGGCCGCTCGCCATGCATCCCACCAACAAGAACGAAGTCATCGTTTGGGACTTGGCCTTTGACCCCGCCTTGCTGGAAGGCCTGGACGCCGCCGCCGTGCGCGAGCGCATCTTCACGCGCCAAGACGAGTTGCCCGAAGGCGTACAACGCCTGCCCATCAAGAGCATTCATATCAACAAGTCACCGGTCGTCATTGCCAACCTCAAAACGGTGGCGCCGGTGGCTGCGCGCTGGTCGCTCAACATCGACCAGGCACTGGCGCATGCCACGCGCGTACAGCAACTGGCGCCCACGCTCACGCACCTGTGGCCCGAGGTGTTTGCGCGTGCAACGCCCTGCAGCCCGCCCGATGTGGACGAAGACCTGTACGGCGGTTTCATTGGCAACGAAGACCGCCGCCGCCTGGACGGCTTGCTGGCGCTACCTGTTGAGCAGATGCTCAACAAGAGCCCCGCCTTCAACGACCCGCGGCTGGATGAGCTATTTTTCCGCTATCGCGCACGCAACTTCACTGCGCAACTGGGTGAAGCAGACAGCGCGCGTTGGTTGCAGCATTGCGCTGATCGCTTGCTGCACGGTGCGGGTGGCGCGGTGACACTGGCCGCGTTTTTCGAACGCATTGATGCGTTGGCAGAGGACGCCGACGAACGTGGGCAAGCTATCTTGGGCGCGCTGGTCGACTACGCCGAGGGCATCGCACCCTGACTCCCGAAAGCGCAAGGGGCCATGAAGTCACGGCCGTATTTTTGCGCCGAGGTCTGTGCCAGCGCCCGGAGGAGCGACAGGTTCGCCGGCAGGCGCTAAAACCAGTTCCGAGTAACGCCAATCGTTAACCACGGCGGTGATGCCCTCGGGCACCACAGCCGCCACCACGGGCACTTTGCGCAAGACCTGGGCCATGGTGTCGATCCAGGCTGGCAAAGCCAAGCCGCCGCCTGATTCACCCATGCCCAGACTTTGCGGCTTGTCGTGGCCTACCCACGCCACCGCCACGGCTGTGGGTTGGAAGCCCGCAAACCAGGCGTCCACGGCGTCATTGGTGGTGCCGGTTTTGCCGTACAGGTCAGTGCGCTGCAAGGTGGCTTGCGCCCGTGCCGCAGTGCCTGCTCGGGTGACGTCATTCAGCATGCTGTTGACAAGATAGACGTTGCGCTGCGGCATCACCCGGTTGGCCTCGCTCAAGGGCTCTGCCGCCGAGGCTTCGAAGAGCAACTGGCCACGCGCGTCGGTGATGCGCTCGACCACCACGCTCGACACTCGGTGTCCACCATTGGCCAGCACGGCGTAGGCGCCGGCCAACTGCAGTGGTGTGGTGCTGCCCGCGCCGAGCGCCAGGGTGAGGTTGTCGGGTTGCTTATTCATATCAAAACCAAAGTGCGCTATCCACTCGCGCGCCGTGCCCAAGCCGACTTGTTTGAGCAGTCGAATGCTCACCATGTTCTTGGAGCGAGTCATGGCCTCGCGCATCGTGATCGGGCCGTCGTAGCGGCCATCCGAGTTCTTGGGGTTCCACTTCGGCGGGCCACCGGCCTCATTCGTCAAGGGGGAGTCGTCGAACACCGTGTCGGGCATCAAACCTTGTTCGATGGCGGCGGAATACAAAAACGGTTTGAAGCTTGACCCCGGTTGGCGCCATGCGTTCGTGACGTGGTTGAAAGGCTGGGCCGTGAATGAAAACCCACCCACCAGCGCGCGCACGCGGCCCGTTGCCGGGTCCATCACCACCAAAGCGCCATCGGCTTTTGGCCACTGCACGATGGACCAGGTGCGGGCTTTGTTGAGGTTGGGGGTTGAACTGGCGCTTGAGTTGGCGCTTGACCCACCCGCACCGCCGGCATCTTGCATGACGCGGATGACGGCACCGCGGGTGATGGCCAGGTCGGCGTTGGCTTTGGCAGAGAGTGCAGCCTGCGCCCAGCGCAAGCCATCGCCCGCGATGCTGATGCTCTCGCCATGCGCCAGCTGCGCTTTCACGAGCACGGGTGTTGCTTGCGTGACGATGGCCACGCGCAGCTCGTCATCGTCCTTGTAGTCCTTCAAGGCCAGCGCGGCTGCACGTTCGAGCTTGGCAGCGTCGGCAGGCAAGGCCTCAAGCCCTTCGGGGCCGTCGTAGGGCTGCTTGCGTTCATGCGACATCAAGGCGCGGCGCAGGGCCGTGTGTGCCGCGCGTTGGTCGGCAGCGCGCAGCGAGGTCACGACACGAAAGCCTTCCACATAAGCGCGCTCGCCAAAGCGTTCCACCACCGCCTGGCGCGCCATCTCGGCCACGTATTCAGCGTGCACATCAACTTCCACGGCTCGACGAAAGACGAGCTCTTCAGCCAGCGCCTCTACGTACTGCGCCTCGTTGATAACCCCCACGACCAGCATGCGGCGCAGCACGATGCGTTGGCGTTTGATGGCGCGCTCGGCGCTGGTGATGGGGTTGGCGTAAATGGGGTTTTGCGGCAAGCCTGCCAGCAATGCGGTCTCGGCCACGCTCAGCGCGTCCAGGGGCTTGCCAAAGTAGGTGACCGCCGCAGCAGCAAAACCATAAGAGCGCTGGCCGAGATAAATCTGGTTGATGTAGAGCTCAAGTATTTGATCTTTGGAGAGCTGCTGCTCGATCTGAAACGACAACAAGGCTTCTTTGATCTTGCGCTCGGCAGTGCGCCGCGTGGACAAGAAAAACGTGCGCGCCACTTGCTGCGTGATGGTGGAGGCACCTTGCGCCATGCCGCCGCTCAGGTTGGCCACAACAGCCCGCGCCAAACCGCGCACACTGATGCCGATGTGTTCACGAAAGCCAGTGTCTTCAATCGCCAAGAGCGCATCTTGAAAGGTCCGAGGCACCTTGTTGATGGCCACAAACTGGCGCCGCTCAGCACCAAACTGTGCAATCTCGACGCCGTCTTGTGTGAAGACTTGCAAGGGCTGGCGCGGTTGGTAGTCGGTCACGCGCTCCAGCGTGGGCAACTGCGGCCAGTACCACAGGGCCATGGCACCCAGGGCCAAGATCGCCGCCAGCGCCAAGCCCAGCAGGGTCAACAGCGCGAGTTTCAGCACCCGCGCAGAGGCTGCCATCACGGCGTCAGCTCAAACAGCGATGAGCCGTCGCCGTTGTTCTTGACCAATTTGATGTGTGGATAACGTTCGAGGTGAGCAATGGCTCCGCTGCCCGACGAAAAGCGCAGCTTCACCCCGGGCACGGGCAGGATGCGCCAGTTGTTGTCGGCACTTGGGTTGACCGTTTTGGCGTCGCGCAAAAACTGCACCAGCGCTTCGCGGTTTTCATCGGGCGCACGCAGCACGATGTTGCTGCCGTCCAGGCCCGGGAAGTCGCCGCCGCCGCTGGCGCGGTAGTTGTTGGTGACGACGACAAAAAACGCGGCCTCGTCAATCGGCTTGCCTTCAAACTGCAAGTTGCCGATGCGCCTGGAAGTTGGATTGATGAGCTTGCCACCACGCTGAAAGCGTGGCGGTTGAGTCAAGTCAATCGTGTAACTCACACCATCGATGGTGTCGAAGTTGTAGCTCGGGAAACTGTCGTTGATGAAATCTTGCTCGGGGGCACCGCCGGGCTGCACGTGCTTGAAGGCCGAGGCCGACATCTCCAGCCATTCGCGCACTTGCGCGCCGCTGATGCGCACGGCCTGCAAGGTGTTGGGGTAGACGTAGAGGTCGGCCACGTTGCGCAGTGCGAGCGGGCCCGCTGCGATGTCGGTGTAATAGGTCCAGCCTTGGCGGCCGCCGGTCTTGAAGGGCGCTGCGGCAGACAGCACCGGCAGCCCTGCATGTGGCGTGCCCGCCAGCGCGCGCTGGGCGTAGGCAATTTGCGCTTGTGCCACGAGTTGCACAGAAGGGTCGTCAGCCACTTGCGCAAAGTAGCTGTGGATGGGCACGCTGGTGCGCGCCACTTCGGAGCGCATGGTGGCCAGCGTGCCTGCGTGTTCTGCCGCGATGAGCGGCGCAATGCTGGGGTCGGCATCGACCAAAGGTTTGCGCGTGCTGCGGTCAAACACCGCGCGCAGTTCGGCGCGTGCGTCGGCCACTTTCCACTCGCCTGAATCGTTGTTGAGCATCAGGTCAACAACACCCAGGTGGCTGCCCCAAAAGCCGGGCATGACGGCAGGCACGCCGTTGATGGTGCCGCGCTCCAGGTTCACCTTGGGGTGCTTGGCAAAAAAGCGGCCCGGAAATTCACCGTGGCTGTGGCCAAAAAGCACCGCGTTCACGCCAGGCACTTCGGCCAGCCGAGCCACAGTGTTCTCTGCGAAGTAAACCGTCTCGCCAAACTCGAAACCGGTGTGCGCAATGACGACGATGACTTGGGCGCCACGTGCCTTCATCTCGGGCACGATGCGACGTGCGGTCTCAGGCATGTCGCGGGGAAAGAGTTTGCCCTTCAAGTGCTGCTCGTCCCATTGCATGATTTGCGGCGGCACCAAGCCCATCACGCCAATCTTCAGAGGCACTCGGGCCCCGCTGGCTGTGAGCACACTGCGCTCAAGAATGACGTAGGGCGTGAAAGCGTTCTTGGCCAAGTCGCGCGGCCCGCCGTCATCGACAAACACATTCGCGTTGACGTAGGGGTACTGAGCGCCTTGCATGGCGCGCAGCGCAAAAGGCAAGCCGTAGTTGAACTCGTGGTTGCCGATGTTGGCTGCGTCATAGCGAAGGTGGTTCAGTACTTTGACGGAGGGGTGAAGGTCGGCGCCTTGCAAGGGCTTGAACCGCGCCACGTAGTCGCCCAAGGGGCTGCCCTGGTTCATGTCACCGTTGTCGAAAAGCAAGGTGTTGGGGTTCTCGGCGCGTGCCGCCTTGATGAGCGTGGCGGTTTTGGCCAAGCCATATTCGTCGGTGGTTTTGTCTTGGTAGTAGTCCCAGTTGAGCAGGCTCATGTGCACGTCGGTGGTTTCCAACAAGCGCAGCGCAATGGTGTCGGCCAAAACGCTGCTGGGCCATGCCAGGCACAGGGGCAAAAGCAGCGCGAGCTGTTTGAACCGCGTGGACCAAAAAGTGTTGTTCATGCTGAGTTCCGCGAGGTGGTGACGTGGTCTAGGGCCGCCTGCACAGCGGTCATCAAAACGCGCAGCTCCAGCGGTTTGGTGACGTAGCTGAAGAACCCGGCGCTGTGGGCTTGTGACAAGTCGGTGGCCATCGCGTTGGCACTCACGGCGATGACGGGGATGTGTTGCGTGCCAGGGTCGCGCTTGAGCTCTTGCAACACGGCGTACCCGTCCATATCGGGCAGTTGAATGTCCAGCAAGATGAGGTCGGGCGGGTTCTGCCGCGCCCAGGTCAATCCCGCCCTCGGGTGCGCTTCGCAGTGCAGCGTCACGCCGGGCAGGCGCGCGAGCATGGCTTGCATCAAGACGGTGTTGACATCGTTGTCCTCGATGTAGAGAACACACTGCGGCGCTGCGCCAGGCGCGACGGTCAACGCCGGTGTGTCGGTGTCGTCGGATGGGTCAGTTGTCGCGCCCTGACTTGTCAATCGGCGCAGCTCGATCCAAAAACTGCTGCCACCACCTTCGCGGGTTTGCATGCCGATATCGCCACTCATGGCCAGCATCAACCGCTTGCTCAAGGCCAGGCCAATGCCCGCACCTTCGACTTGACTTGACGACACGCCCATGCGCTCAAAGGGTGTGAAGAGCCGACTCTGTTGCTCTGCTGTGAGACCCGGGCCGTTGTCGTGAACGAAGAGACGAATCTTGTCGCGCCGCAAGACGCACTGCAACACCACTTCACCACCAGGTTGGTTGTATTTGATGGCGTTGGCCAGGAGGTTCAGCAAGACCTGTTTGAGCCGGGTCGGGTCGGTCAACACGAGGCGCTCAAAACTGCGTGCGGGCAGGGCTTGCAGGTGGATGCCACGGGCCTGGGCCAAGGGCTCCACCATGTGCAAACAGGCTTGCACCAGGGGCGCGAGCGAGACGGGCGATGTTTCTACCGAGAGGTGTCCGGTTTCGACCAAACCGAGATCAAGCACATCGTTGATGAGACGCAGCAAATGGCGGGCCCCGCGCAAAATTTCACCCACTTGGGCACGCTGTTTGTTGCCCAGGGGCTCTTGGTCGTTGGCTTCGAGCAACTGCGCAAAACCCATCACCGCGTTCAGCGGTGTGCGCAATTCATGCGACATGTGCGAGAGGAACTGCGACTTGGCCAAGTTGGCACGCTCGGCTTCGTCACGCGCTGCCAAGCTGGCTTCTTCAGCGCGCTTGCGGTCGGTGACGTCGATGCCAAAGCCGTAGTAACGCGGCGCGCGTGTTCGCTCATCAACGCTGCACGCCAAAGTGATCTGCACCGTGCGACCCTGCACCTGCCGGTCATAGACCACGCTGAGGCCTTTCTGGGCTTGTTCCGCGAGCGCTTTGACTTCCGAGCCGCGCTCGGGCCCCAACAACTCCACCACCGTCTTGCCCAATACGCGGTGAACAGGCAATTGCAAGAGTTCAGCAAACGCCGGGTTGGCATAACGATAGGCAAGGTGCTCGTCGAGCACCGCGATGTGCCCAGGGAACGCATCGAGCATCTGACGCATTTGGCTTTCGGCGCCCACGGCGCGCTGCAGGGCACGCGTTTCGGCGGTGACGTCACGAAAGCTCCACACCCGCAACGCGACGTTGCCCTCACAGGCATCGCTGGAAGCGACACAGCGGCGCAACAGTGTGCGGCCATCACGCAGCGCCAGCACGTCGTCGGCACTGAGCTTGTTGTCAACGATGTGTTGAACTCGGGCCTCGTCGGCTTTGGCGTCGTCAACGCAGGCTGCGAAGTAGTCGGAGAACTGACGCGGCGTGAGCGTCGGCCCCAGGGCGGTATTGATGCCCCACATCTGCAACAGCCGTTCGTTGACAAAACGCATGGGCGTGTCGGGGTCGTGGCTGTCAACGGCAAAGAGGCCGTCAACCGTCGCGTTGAGCGTGCGACTGAGGTTTTCAACACTGGCGGCCAGCGCACGCTGTGCGACTTCGGTTGCTGTCACGTCACGGGTGACGACCACCACACAGCGAACACCAGCGTCGTCCAAACCGAAAGGCGAGTAGGTCGTCTCGAAAGCCCTGCCACGCAGGCCCTGCACATTGATGGGTGCCTTGACGGTGATGACTTCGTCGCTGTTCAAACACCGCGTGACCGCACTCTGGCGGGCGTCGTCCAAACCAGCGGCAAATACCTCGTTGACATGTCGGCCGACGGTGGCGTCGCGCTCGCGCCCCATGGCACGGCACCAGGCGTCGTTCACCAGGCGGTACACCGCGTCCTCGCCCAGCACGCTGACCAGTTCAGACACGGCGTTGAAAACCACTTGGTGCATGCGCAGCTTGGTCTGTTCGCTGGCCGGCGCGGGCGGTTCAGGACGTGTGAAAAGGTTCATTTCAGGCTCAAAACTTCACTGTGGGCTGGATGCGGGTTGCTCGGGTGCAATGCCCAGGCTCTGCGTGGGCGGCGCGGCGGCTGCGGCGCGTTGCTTCTCGTGCACGCAGCCGTCCACCACACGCTGGCCGACTTTTTGGTCCATGAGCATGGACTTGTTGGCGATCTGCAAGAAGAACATGCGACCACGCACGTCTTCCAGGCGCAGCGCGCCGGTCGACGAGAGCACAGGCTTCATCGTGTAGACGGCCTTGTTGTGTTGCACATCGAGGTAACCCTCATGCTGCGGCGTGGCTTGCACGTAAACCGCGTCGTCCAGATCGCACGCGTACTCCCCAAGGTGGGCAATGTCCGCGGCCGTGAGCTGCTCCGCGCTGGCCGCAGGCAACTTGTGCGCAGGTGCGGCTTTGGCTGCTGGTTTTATGGTCGTTGGTTTTGCCTTGGCCGCAGAGGCACTTTGCGCCAGTGCGCACTGTGCGTGAGTCAAGCCCAGCAGTGCAGCGCTGAGCGCACACAGTCCAGCGCGCAAGTTTTTTGTTGTCATGTTGCTTGTCCGTTTCAAAGTGGATGCAGCGCCAAGCGCTGCCCGGGCATTGTGCAAAAGCCGTGCGGCGTCACTGTTGCAAAGCGTGTTCTGTCAGGCGGTACAGCACGTGGCGGCAAAAGGGGTGGTCTGCTGCCACGCGCGGGTGGTCAAAGTCGTCCAAAGCGTCATGCGTCATGCCAATGCGCCGCATCACGCGGCGCGATGGCTCGTTCGTGGGCGTCGTGTAAGCCACCACTTCTTCCAATCCCAGCACATCGAAGGCAAAGGCCGCAACGGCGCGCGCTGCTTCACTGGCGTAACCCTGGCCCCAGGCTGCTTGCGGCATGCGCCAACCCATTTCAAGGCAGGGCATGAACGGGGCCTCAAAGGTGGGCACATGCAGGCCCACAAAACCCGCAAAAGGCATCTTGCCTGGTACTTCCAAAGCCCAGATGCCCCAGCCGCGCTGGCCGATGTTGTTGCGGATGCTCACGGCCTCGGCCCGTGCTTCGTCTTCGGTGTGTATTGACGAGAAAAAGCGGCGAACGGCGGGGTCGACGTTCATGGCAATCCACGCGGGCAGGTCGCTGTCCTTCCAGTTGCGCAGCAAGCAACGCTGCGTGCGCAGTTCCAGCGCATGGGGAAAAGTCTTCAGTACCAAAGCGCGTTGTGTAGGCCCGGTGTGCAGTGTGCTGGTCATGGTGTTGTGCTGGTAAAAAAAGCTTGAGTCACCTCAACGGGTAACTGCGCACCACCCACAAACGAGGTGCGGTGCGCACGCTCAAGTATTTGCCAGAAGTAGCGGTAGCTGGCGCGGTCGTGCAGCGTGTCTTTGTGGCGGATGGGCGCCCACTGCGCCGCCTGTGCGGCATGAATGATGTCGATGGCTTGGTCGACCTCGGCAGCGGTGGGCGCAAAGGCGTCCACGATGGGGCGAATCTGTGCCGGGTGGATGCTCCACATGCGGGTGTAGCCAAAACGTCGCGCGGCTTTTTCTGCAGCGGCTTGCAGCGCGCCGCTGTCTCTGAATTCCGTCACCACGCAGTGCGAGGGCACCTTGGCGTGGGCATGGCAAGCGGCGGCAATTTCCAGCTTGGCGCGCACCACCAGTGGGTGTTCAAACTGCCCCACCACGCCCATGCCCCACAGTGGGATGGCGCCACGGTGGGCAGAGACAAAGTCCATCACGCCAAAGGACAGGGACTCCAACCGCGGGTGCGCGGCGATGCGCTGCACATCCAGCAAAGCACCATGTGTTTCGATCAGTGCGTGCAGCGCGATAGTTCGTTGCAAACCAGCGCGCTGGCAGGCGGTGTCGGCTGCAGCCACTGCACTTTCGACATCAGCCAGGCCACGCGGCTTGGGCACCATCAAATACGCCAAGCGGCTGCCAGCGCGCTGCACCAGCACCTCCAGCACATCGGTAAAACGTGCGTGGCCCACGGGGGGCAGGCGCGCACCCACTCGTCCAAAGTGGTTGCTGTCGCCCATCACCAGCTCACTGATGAGCTGCGCGTGTTCGATCTCGCCGCCCACCGGTGCGCCATCTTCCAGATCAAGCGTGACGTCAAATACCGGGCCCATCTCGCACTGCAGTTGCAGACTCTTGCGCATGAGCTTTTCAACCCCGCAATAGTGGTCACAAACGGGCAGACTGGGGGGCGTGTCTTCGGGTTCGAAGAGGGCTTGTCGGGGGTGCAGGGCGGTCGGGTTGGACATGGGGCGTGCCGCTGTATTTCAAAGCCCGCAAGTCTTGCACAAGGCGCTGGTTTCCCCCATTGCTGCGGCGCGCTCGCGATGAGAGATTGCGTTCACAACATCATGGCCTTTGGCCACAGTGCATCAGGAGACTCCGCACATGACCTTCTTCAAACCAGCCCGCTCGGGCTTGGCGCGCCGCGCCCTTCTTGCTGTGGCCTTGGCTGGGATGGCCAGCACAGGCTGGGCGCAAACCTATCCCGATCGCCCGATCACCTTGGTTGTGCCCTGGGGCGCTGGCGGTGGTACAGACGCCGTGGCGCGCATTCTGGCTGCCTTGGTCGAGAAAGACCTGGGCCAGCCCGTGAACGTGGTGAACCGCACCGGCGGCTCCGGCGTAGTGGGCCATGCCGCCATTGCCGGCGCCGCGCCAGACGGCTACACCATCGGAATGATCACGGTCGAGATAACCATGATGCATCACCAAAAACTCACCGATCTGAGCCCGACCAGCTACACGCCGATCGCGTTGGTCAACCTCGACCCCGCAGGTTTCCAGGTGCGCGCTGATTCACCCTACAAAACCATGGGCGACGTGCTGGCTGCCATCAAGGCCAACCCGGGCAAGTTCAAAGCCTCGGGCACGGGGCAGGGCGGCATCTGGCACCTGGCTTTGGCGGGTTGGTTGCGCGACGCGAAGGTGGACCCGGCGGCCTCGCCCTGGGTCCCCTCCAATGGTGCTGCGCCGGGCCTGCAAGACCTGGTGGCGGGGGGCATTGAATTTGTGCCCTGCTCATTGCCCGAAGCGCGTTCGCTCATCGATGCCGGCAAGGTACGTTCATTGGCCGTGATGGCCAACCAGCGCTCGGCGCTGTTCCCCAACGTGCCGACCTTGAAAGAGGCCACGGGCTCCGACTGGGCCACTGGCGCATGGCGTGGAATTGCCGCGCCCAAAGGCCTGCCAACAGCGGTGGCAGCCAAGCTCGAAGCCGCCGTGAAGAAGGCCTATGAGAGCAAGGACTACAAAGACTTCATGGCCCAGCGCGGCTTTGGTTTGTTGTGGGGCGGCTCGGCCGACTTTGCGCGCTTCATGGCCAAGGGCGACGCCGACATGCTGGCCGTGATGGGCGCGGTGGGCTTGGTCAAGTAACTCACCGCGTACATCGAGTCATCTCGCAGTGCAACGCATTCAGGGTCGTTCACCTTGCGACGTTTAGACCGCTGGCTGGGGCTGGCCATTGCCGTGCTGGGCGTGGCCGTGGTCTGGTCGTCCAGCGCCTTCCCCAACGTGCCAGGGCAAAAACTCGGCGCTGCTTTTTTGCCCATGTTGGTCGGCGCGGGGCTGACTTTCTGCGGCTTGGCGTTGGTGCTGCGCGCCTGGCGTCCAGGCGCGGGTGTGGCCGTTGCACAACCCGTTGCACAACCACGTGCCGCCGAACACGCAGGCAGCTCAGCCGTGATCATCGGCATGGTCATCGTCTACATCGTGGCCGCCGAGCGGGTGGGTTTTTTGCTCATTGCGCCGCTGTGTTTGGTGGTCATCTTCAGGGCCTTTCGCGTGAGCTGGCGCGCGGCCATCTTGTGGGCTGTCTTTGGCACGCTGCTGGTGCATCTGGCTTTCTACAAACTCTTGCGCGTGCCCTTGCCTTGGGGTGTGCTGCGCCCGTTCTATTGAGGCCCGGACCATCACCACATGGACGCCGTATTCACCGCCTTTGGCATGGTTTTCGAGCCCTATGTGTTGCTCGTGATCTTCTTGTCAGCGCTCTACGGTTTGTTTGTGGGCGCTGTGCCCGGCCTCACGGCCACCATGGCCACGGCGCTGCTTGTGCCCGTGACCTTCTTCATGGCGCCCGTGCCCGCTGTGGCGGCCATCGTCACGGCCACGGCCATGGCCATTTTCAGTGGCGACATCCCTAGCGCCTTGCTGCGCATGCCGGGCACACCAGCGAGTGCGGCTTACACCGATGAAGCCTATTTGTTGACGCGCAGTGGGCGTGCTGAACTGGCCCTGGGCGCGGGCCTGGTGTTCTCGGTGCTGGGCGGCATTTTTGGCGTTCTGGTACTCATCTTGGCAGCGCCCGCGCTGGCCGAGATTGCGCTCAAGTTCAGCAGCTACGAGTACTTCTGGCTCGTCATGCTGGGCTTTACTTGCGCTATCTTCATTGCCGGTACCGATCCGCTCAAAGGCCTGGTCTCGCTGCTGTTGGGCTTGCTCATCTCATGCGTTGGCCTGGAGAACCCGGCCGGTGCACCGCGCTGGACTTTTGGCAGCAGTGAGCTCACCGGCGGCATTTCACTCATCCCTTTGATGATTGGCATGTTTGCTATCTCTGAAGTACTGCGCTATGCCATCGTGGTCGAAAAACCCGAGATGGCAGTGGACCGACCGCTGGGCAATGTTTTTGCAGGCATGTGGGGTCTCATCAAAAAGTACCCGGTGCAGTTGCTGCGGGGTTCGGCCCTGGGCACAGCGGTGGGTGCATTGCCGGGTGCGGGTGCCGACATTGCGGCGTGGATGTCATACGCCATGTCCAAGCGTTTCTCGAAAGAGCCCGAAAAATTTGGCACCGGGCACATCGAAGGCATCATTGAATCGGGCGCTGCCAACAACTCGGCCCTGGGTGGGGCGTGGATACCGGCGCTCGTGTTTGGCATCCCGGGTGACTCGATCACGGCCATCGCCATCGGTGTGCTGTACATGAAGAACATGAACCCCGGGCCCACGCTCTTCATCAACAACCCGCAAAACATCTACGCGGTGTTCATCGTCTTCATGCTGGCGCAGTTGCTGATGTTGCCGTTGGGTTGGATGGCCATCAAGGCGGCCAAACAGATCTTGCGTGTGCCTGCACGGGTGCTCATGCCGCTCATCTTGTTGTTTTGCATCGTGGGCAGTTTTGCCATCAACAACAGCATGTTCGGGGTCATCGTGATGTTGATTGCCGGTGTCGTGGCCTTCTTCATGGAGCGCTGGGGTTTTCCTGTTGCACCCACCATCTTGGGTGTGGTGCTCGGCACCTTGCTCGAAGAGCACTTCTTCAGTTGTTTGATCAAGTCGGATGGGCAGTTGCTGGCGTTTTTTGATCGACCGATTGCGGGGGCGCTTGGCGGGTTGACTTTGTTGGTTTGGTTTTGGCCTGTGGTGGGTGGTTTGCGGCGGCGGCTGTCAAGTCACTAAGGTCGAGTGTTGGCGCAGCCATGCCGAGCCCGGGCCGCTGGGTGCGGGCGCGGCGAGCGTCCGCGCAAAGCGCGGATGCCCTGCGTCACTCGGGACC
>JAYVRO010000253.1:0-1762 GCA_043776165.1 Rubrivivax sp.
GCACCGAGGGTGTTGCCGTGGTAGCTTTGTCGGCGGGCGATGAAGCGTGTGCGTTGCGGTTCGCCCTTGTCCACGAAAAACTGCCGCGCCAGCTTCAAGGCAGCCTCCATGGCTTCGGAGCCGCCGCTGGCAAAGTAGACCTTGGAATCGGCCGTGTTCAAGCCGTTGGGGGCCGTGGCAATCAGCGTGTCGGCAAGCGCCTCGGCCACGCGGGTGGTGAAGAAGCCGGTATGCGCGTAGGCTATCTCATCAATCTGCGCGTGCATGGCGGCGCGCACATCAGGGTGACCATGGCCCAGGCATGAGACGGCTGCGCCGCCTGATGCGTCGATATAGGTTTTTCCGTGGGCGTCAGTCAGCGTGATGCCAACGCCACTGATGACCATCGGCGGCATATTTCTCAGGCTTCGGTGCAGGACATGCGTCATGGTGCTTCAATCGCGGTTGAGGTGTCCAATGCAAGGCCCCCCATGCAAAACGGGGAGCGTTGCCGTTCCCCGTCTGGTTGAAGTCAAGGGTCAGCCGTGGGCTATTTCAACCAGCCCTTTTCCTTGTAATACTTCACAGCGCCGTCGTGAAGTGGCGCCGTCAGGCCTTCTTTGATCATGCTTTGCTCATTGAGGTTTGCCAGCGCGGGGTGCAGCTTCTTCAACTCTTCGAAATTGTCAAATACCGCTTTGACGATGGCGTACACGCTGTCCGCGGGCACTTTGGAAGAGGTTACAAAGGTGGCCAGCACGCCATAGGTCTTGATGTCATCCGGGTTGTTGGGGTACATCTTGCCGGGGATGACGGCGTGGGCATAGTACGGCTTTTCACGCACCAGTCTGTCCACTTCGGGACCCGTGACGTTCATCAGCTTCGCACCGCATGACGTGGTGGGATCCTGCACGTTGGCGGAGGGGTGGCCAATCGTCCACCACGAGCCGTCAATCTTGCCATCGCACAGCGCCTGGCCGTACTCGTCGCCTTTGAGCTCGGAGGCCAGGCCAAAGTCTTTCAGTGTCCAGCCTTTGGCGGCCACAAACTCTTCCAGCGCCGCGCGCGAGCCAGAACCTGGGTTGCCAACGTTGAATTTCTTGCCCTTGAAGTCGTCAAATGACTTGGCGTTGAGCTCTTTTCGCGCCAGGATGGTCATCGGCTCAGCTTGCATCGAAAAGACTGAGCGCAACTCGGCGTGCGCGCCACCGTCCTTGAAGGGGCCGCTGCCCTTGGTCGCGTGGAAATTGATGTCAGATTGCGCGACACCCATGTCCAGCTCGCCGGCCTTGATGGTGTTGACGTTGAACACAGAGCCTCCCGTCGATTCGACGGAGCAGCGAATGCCGTGTTTGGCGCGCTCTTTGTTTACCAGCCGGCAAATGGCACCGCCCGTGGGGTAATACACGCCCGTGACACCGCCAGTGCCGATGGTGACGAATTTTTGCTGTGCCTGCAGCGGCAGGCTGATGCCAGAACTTGCGACGATGGCCAAAGCGGCCGCAAGAGAAGAAAATTGCAATGCTTTCATCACGAGGACTCCTTCAATAAATGATGCCTGGCTCATCATACCGACCAATACAAGCCGATGTGATCGGTGTTTTCCAGACACGACTCACTCGCGTCTCGCGTTTGGGCAATGTCTTTTTCAAGGTCTATAAAATGCCCCGATGAGTGCTCTACACCACCAGACGACCCCATCTGCGGCCAAACGAGCCGTTCAATTGGCGCGAGACACGTTTGACATCGAGGCCGCAGCGATCACCGGGCTGCGCCAGCGAGT
>JAYVRO010000254.1:0-5606 GCA_043776165.1 Rubrivivax sp.
GAGCTTTTCAAACTCGCCCTTGACCACAGGCACCACCACCATCTTCATCAGGCCGGGCAGCGGCGTGTCGACGGTGCCTTTGATGTTCAGCACACATTCAGTGCTGCCCTTTTTGTCGGTGATCTTCCAGGAGCCGCTCACTTGCGCGTTGCCCACACCCTTAACGGGCACCCACACCACCGTGCCCTTTTTGCGGTCGCTGCTGTACTTGCTGGCATAAACGGTTTGCAAGTTGACTTGCGCAGTGCCCACCTTGGCCATTTCCCAGCGGTAGGTGTTGTCGCCCATGTCCACCAGCTTGTCGAGCTTGGGGAAAAAACTCGCTGATGCGGGCACGTCAGACACCACGTCAAACACGTCTTTGAACGCGGCTTTGACGGTGAATTCGTAACCCAGATCAATGTCTACGCTGACGGCCATGGTGGGGCTCCTGTTGGGGGGTCGGGGGGGGTTGGGGGAAAACGAATTTGTCGTGTCGACGGTCAGGCCTGATCGCCCCAAGGCAGCATCAGCGTCAGCAAAGCGAGCTTTTCAAACTCGGGCTCAAAGCGGTCAATCACCGCTTGCGGGTCAGGGCACAAAGCCACGTCGGTGATCAAACCAAACTGCACACCACCGGCGTAGCTGAGGATGCTCACACCCATGCCGATATCGCCTGACGCGGGCACCCAGAACATGGTTTGCGTAATGGTGGAGCCGCAAAACTTGAGGGCCACTGCAGGCCCGGGCACGTTGGTCATCACCGCCGTGGCCTTCTTGGCAAAGAGATTCAGGATGGCGTCTTGCACGGGTTTGATCATCAGCCCAGCCATGCTCAGCACGGCAAAGGCCAAGAGCGGCTGGTAGCTGCCCTTCAGCTCGTTCATGCGGGCACGCACCGCGTACACGCGCTCGATGGGGTTTTCGATGCCGATGGGCAAAGTGAGCGGCGCCAAACCAAAGCGGTTGCCCAGCTTCCAGGCTTCTTCGAGTGGGCGCAAATTCACCGGCACCATCGCACGGATTTCCTTGCCGGCGGGGTCTTCACCCTTGTCGCGCAAATACTGGCCGATGGCACCGGCCACACAAGCCAGGAGCACATCGTTGATTGAACAATTCAGCGCTTTGCCGATGTGTTTGACAACGTCCAGCGGCAGTGGCTCGTTCCAGGCCACGCGCTTTTTACCGGCAGGTTTGCCTTTGAGCTGGGTGGGTGAATCGTCCGCCATGATGGCCAGCGCCGCCACATCTTTGAGCACCTGCGCGCCGGTGCGCAGCATGTCGGCAGAGCCCGCCAAACCGGGTGGGCTGGACAGCGTGGCCAGCGTTTTGCTGATGCCGTCCCCGTACATGCCCAGGGCTTTCACGGCCACGTCGGTGAAGGGCTTGAGCACAGCGTCGCTGAGCCAATCGCCGCCTTCATCAGTTGGTGCTCTTTTCATGCGCCGCTTGGGCGGGTCGTTGCCGCCGTCGGTGATGGACAGCGTGACCGATATGAGCGAGATGCCGTCACCAATGCAGTGATGAATGCGCGCAATGATGGCGCTGCCGCCTTGGTAGTTTTCAATGAGATGGAATGTCCACAATGGGTGCGCTGGATCCAGCGGCGTGGTGGCCAGATCGGCGCATCGCGCTTGCAGCGCGGCCTGGGCACTCTGCCCCTTTTTGCTGCTCAACGTTTCGTGCAGCACATGGCGATGGATGTCAAAGGCGTCGTCGTCCACCCACATCGCACCCATCGTGTCTTGCACCACCTTTTGATGAAAGCGCGGGTACTTCAGCAGCTTGTCTTCAATGCGTTCGACCAGCGCTGTGTAGTTAACCTTTGGTGTTACCAGCCACACGCCCACGATCATCATCAGGTTGACGTCGTTGTCCATGCGCAGCCAGGCGTTGTCGACACGGGACATGCGTTCTGTGGCCATGCGGGGCTCCTGGGATCTTGTTGAATTGGGATTCGGAAGGCTACTGATGCGAGGTACTGCGCGCCGCTCGTAAACTCAGTGCGTCGTCATTCATTCTCACCCACGGAGACACCCATGCCCGACTTGAAAGCCGCATTTGACAAAGCCGTTGTCGCGAGCAAAGCCTTGCCCGAGAAACCCGACAACATGACTCTGCTGAAGATTTACGCCCTGTACAAACAAGGCACCGAGGGCGACGTGCAAGGCAAGCGCCCTGGTTTTACCGACATGGTGGGCCGCGCCAAATACGACGCTTGGGCAGCGGTCACAGGCAAGGCACCGGCCGAGGCGCAGCAGGACTACATCGACCTCATTGCTTCATTGGAATGAAGCCTGAAGCGCCTGGACCGCGCGCTCTGAGCGGCACCGCTTTCGCCACGCTGTTGCTCATCGCCTTGATGATGGGCGCCAACCATGTGGCGGCGCGTTTTGCTTTCAACGACGGCGCCGACGTGGCCACCGCCGTGGCCTCGCGCAGCACGATCACGGCCATCGTCGTGGCCTTGCTGCTGTGGTTTCAGAAAGTGCCCGTGGCCTTCAATGCGCGGCAGCGGCGTTACCTGCCAGTCATTGGCGTGTTGATCGGCGTGCAAAGCCTGTGCCTTTATTCGTCGGTGGCGCGGTTGCCCGTGGCGCTGGCGCTGTTGGCCTTCAACACCTACCCGCTGTTCACAGCACTCTGGCAATGGCTCATCTACAAACAGCTGCCACCGCGCAAGGTGCTGTTGGCCATGCCGCTGCTTTTGTTTGGGCTGGCGCTGGCGCTGGACGTGCTGGGTGCGGCCTCGGGCCTGGGCGCAGCCGCGCACTGGGCGAGCATCGGTGTTGGCGTGGCCTTTGGCTTGGCCGCTGGCGCCACGTTTGGTCTGGCTTTGGTGTTCACCCAGCATGAAGCGGCCGACGTGGATGGCCGTTTGCGCACAGCCACCACCATGGCCACTGTGGCGGTTCTGGCCTGCGTCGCTTTGGCCGCACAGGGCGGAGCCCATTGGCCGCACAGCCCCGTGGGCTGGTGGGGTCTGGCAGGCCTGACTGTTCTTTACGGCACGGCCTTCACCATCATGTTCACTGTGCTGCCCAAACTTGGTGTGGTGGGCGGCTCGGCCATCATGAACGTGGAACCCGTGTTCGCGCTTGCACTGGCTTGGGCCTTGTTGGGCCAAGTGATTGCGCCCGTGCAGGTGGTGGGCAGCTTGCTGGTAGTGGCCACCGTGGTGACGCTGGGGCTGCGCAAAGGCTAATTCTTGAGATTATTTCGGCTTGGTTTTTTTCTCTGCCTTAGCCACGATTGATGCGGCCGCCGGTTTGAGCAACGCGTCCAGGTTCTGCTCGATCTCGCGCTCAATCGTCTTGCTGAAAGCACCGAGCAAAAAGCCGAGTTGGGCGGTGACTTCAAAGTGGTCAGCAGCCACAATGAGCTGGCCCTTCACGCCTGCTCGTGTGAAAGCCACTGTGTCGCTGGTCTTTCCTTCCAGCACGGTGCACTCCATGTCGAACTGGGTCTCGACCTGTTCGGCCCAGGCCCAGGCCACTTTGCGCGCTTTGGCCAAGCCCAGCGCGTGGCTGCGGTGGATGTGAATGTCGGGCATGGTGTCACCTCAAACGTTGGTCAGGGGGGGGCGCGACAAGTGCGGAACTTGCGGCCAGTGCGGCTCGGCGCTCGGCCTTGGGCAGGGCCGCCAAGCGTTTAACTTCAGCATAAAAGCGGGGAAAGTCGGCGCCTTGTTGATCAAACAGGCGCTCGAATGCGGGCACCAGTTCGTTGTAGGCCGCTAGTACGCCAAAAGCGGCGTTGTTGGCTTTGGCAAACCAGGCGTCATAACCCGTGAAACCCGCCCAGCGCGTGGCCTTCAGCGCAGCGATGTCAGCGTCGAGTTGCACCTTCAAGGCCGATTTGCCTGCGCGCTTGTCGGCGTCTGTGCTGGCGCTGTCGTAGAGCGTTTGCAATCGCTGTCGGTGGCGCAACGTCAGCTCGCGAAAATCAGCGCGCCGCGCCTCCCAGTCGGAAAATTCAGTGCGCGCCGCTTCTTTGGCGTGAGTCGTTAACCAGCGCCTGCCGCCAATGCGTTCCACTGCGGTGGCAAAAGACTCGTTGAACATCGTGTCGTCGGCCGCGTACACCACTTGGTGCGCCAATTCATGAAAGATGAGCCGCGCCAGTTCGCCTTCGGGCCATGACAAAAACGTGTTCAACAGCGGGTCGCCACCCAGCCAGTTGGTCCAACCCAAGGTGGAATAAGCAGGTACGCCGTAAACGTTGACTTCCCACCCCATCTGCTGCAACTCGGTGGCCAACACATCGGCGGCCTCGCGATCGAAATAGCCGCGATAACCCACGCAGCCCATCACGGCAAAACACCAGGTCTTGAGCTGCAAGGACAGCTCCGGCGCAGCCACAACATTCCACACCACGGCGCTGCGCTGCAAGTCGGCGTAGCCACGGTAACTGCTGTTATCGGGTAAGTGCAGTTCACTGACTGCGTAGTCACGGATGCGCTGGGTGAGTCGCAGGCGCTCGCGCAGCGGCGCGGGCGTGGTGTCGTCAGCCAACCAATGCGCCACAGGCTTGGCGCGCTGCACGATGTCCATGTGCCCCCCCACAGCCTGCGCGTAATAGCCCAGGGTGCTGCACCCGCTGGTCAAGCACAGCGTGACGCTGGCCAGCAGCAGGGTGCCGACGAGGCCCAGGCCGGTCACGAGCAAAACCTTGCGCACGATGACAAAAGGCGGCTTGCCGTCACACCGCTTTGACGTCCACCAGGCAGTCGTAAAAAGCCGGTCCGCGGCCAATGTCAGTCAATCGTTGATGCGTCAATTCGTTGACGTTCTTGCCGTCGATGCCGAACTTGCGCCACCACACACCCAGACCGTTGACGACACCACGACGGGCGCGCTCGTTGACGCTGGCTTTGCAACGATAGGTACCCCGTTCATTGAATACTTCCACCACATGGCCGTCGCTGATGCCACGTGCTGCGGCGTCGTCGGCATGCATCTCTACCAGGGGTTCGATCTCGATGGCACGTAAGCTGGTGACGTTAACAAAAGTGGAATTCATGAAGCTGCGCGCTGGCGGTGAAATCATGGCCAGTGGATAACGGCGAGCCAACTCCGGCATGGTGGCTGCGCTTTCGTAGTTGGGCAGATAGTCGGGCACGCCGTGCTGCGCTGAATTGACGATGACTTTGCCGGTGGGGGTGAGGAAATTCCCCAGCGCGAAAGGCGCATCGGCAATCACCAACTTGGCCCAGCCCTGGCGCTGCATCTCGGCAAACGACACGGCCTGCGCTTTGAATGCCACGCGGGCGATGTCTTCGTCGCTGTCAGCAAAACAAGGCTCGCTGAAACCCATGCGGGCCGCCAGCGCGCGGAAAAAGCCGGCATTCGAAAGTGCTTGGCCCACGGGCGCGATGGCTGGCTCGTTCAACATCGCGTAGGTGTGGCCGTATGAGAAGTGCACATCCCAATGTTCGAGCTGCGTGGTGGCCGGCAACACGTAGTCGGCGTGGTCAGCGGTGTCGGTCAAAAAATGTTCCAACACCACGGTGAACAAGTCTTCGCGCGCAAAACCGCGCGCCACTTGGCTGCTGTCAGGTGCCACGGCCACGGGGTTGCTGTTGTAGACGATCAGTGCTTCTACTTTTGGCCCAAATGAGGGTGAAC
>JAYVRO010000255.1:0-5606 GCA_043776165.1 Rubrivivax sp.
GCGGCAGCCACCGCTGTCGCGTGTTGAGTCATGTCTAAAGTTGCCCACCCTGGTCCGCGCGTGATTTCCATCCGCCCGACCTTGTTGTCGGACCTGGACTTTGTCATCTCTGTTGAAACCGACCCGCGCAACCTGCCCTCAATCACACCCTGGGAGCGCACACAACACGAAGGGGCCGTGCGCTTCCCGGACTTTCGCCACTTCATCGTTGAGGCCGGCGGCCCGGGTGAGCGTTCAGGCTTTGTCATCTTGCAGGGCTGTCGCAACCCGCAGCGCAGTGTGGAGCTCAAGCGCATCGTTCTGCAAGACAAGCGCCAAGGCGTGGGCCGCGCCTGTTTGCGGATGCTCAAGTTGATGGCGTTTCGCGACCTGAAAGCACACCGCTTTTGGCTCGACGTCAAAGCGCTCAACACGCCCGCTCTGGCGCTTTACCGCAGCGAAGGGTTTGTCGAAGAAGGCCGTTTGCGCGAGGCCGTGCGCGTGGTCATCAACGGCGAGGCAGCCTACGATTCGCTCATCGTGATGAGCTTGCTGGACCGCGAATACCAAGCCCGCGTGGCGCTCGGTGATGAAGGCCGAGGCTGAGTTGGCCGAAGGTAAAACCCCAAGGAGACGACCGATGAATGCAGTGAATGCGACCACCACCGCATCAGCAATAACGACCACGATGATGAGCATGAAGCTCAGCATCAACCATTTGCTGGAGCGCACGGGAACGATTTTTTCGGGTAATGAGGTGGTTTCGCGTTTGCCCGACAAGAGCTTGGTGCGCCACACCTATGGCCAGATCTACCAGCGCACGCGGGCCTTGGCGGCGGCCTTGCAAGCGGCGGGCCTGAACAAGGGCGACCGCGTGGCCACATTGGCCTGGAACCATCATGCTCATCTCGAATGTTACTTTGGCATCCCTGCTGCTGGTGGTGTCATGCACACCCTCAATCTGCGTTTGTCGCCGGGCGAAATTGGCGCCATTGCCAAGGATGCCGACGACCGCTTTTTGATCATCGACGACGTGCTCTTGCCGCTCTATGAGCAGATCAAGCTCCTGCACCACTTTGAGCGTGTCATCGTGTTCCCGTTTTCTGGCGCCAGCGTGCCTGCGGGTTTCGACAACTACGAAACCTGGCTGGCCGACGCGGCCGAGGCCGGCGCGCGGTTTGTCTACGCTGAACACGACGAAAACGACCCCGTTTCCATGTGCTACACCTCGGGCACCACGGGCCGCGCCAAGGGGGTTGTCTACTCGCACCGCTCAACCATGTTGCATACGTTTGTCGGCATGCTGCCTGACCACTGGGGAATGAAAGGCACCGATGTGCTGATGCCCGTGGCGCCCATGTTCCACGCCAACGCCTGGGGCACACCTTACGGCGCCATGATGGTGGGCGCCAAATTTGTGTTCCCCGGCCCGCACTTGCACCCCGACGACTTGCTTGACCTCATGCAACTGGAGCCGCCCACCTTGGCCCTGGGCGTGCCCACCATCTGGATGACCATGATCCAGCTCTACGAACGAGCCTTGACCGAACAGCCCGGGCGCTGGAAACTGCCCGTGGGCATGCGCTCGATGGTGGGTGGATCAGCGGTACCTGAAACGTTGATTCGCGCATTTGACAAACATGGCGTGTGGCTCGTGCAGGGCTGGGGCATGACAGAAACATCGCCCCTGGCCACCGTTTCTTATCCCCGCGCGGAGCTGCAAAACGCGGGCCCCGACGAGCGCTACCGCCGTGCTGCGATGGCCGGTGTGCTGGTGCCTTTGGTGGAGCTGCGCATTCGCGGCGACAACGGCCAAGACGCGCCGCGTGACGGCGTCAGCGTGGGTGAAGTGCAAGTGCGTGGGCCTTACATCACAGGCCGTTATCACGGCGCTGCGCAGTCTGACGACAAGTTCACCGCCGATGGCTGGCTGCGCACGGGCGATGTGGCGGCGATGGATTCATTGGGCTACTTGCGCATCACCGATCGCACCAAGGACCTCATCAAATCCGGCGGCGAGTGGATCAGTTCGGTCGACCTGGAAAACGCCATCATGGCCCACCCGGCTGTTGCCGAGGCGGCAGTGATCGCCGTGCCCGACGAGCGCTGGGCTGAGCGCCCGTTGGCCTGCGTGGTCTTCAAACCCGGGCAAAGCGCCACGACGCAAGACTTTGCTGCGCACTTGATGGCCCACGGCTTTGCGAAGTGGCAAGTGCCAGACCGCTATGAGTTCATGGACGCGATACCGCGCACCTCAACGGGCAAGTTTTGGAAGCTGGAGTTGCGCAGGATGTTTCCGCGCTGACTTTCACGCTCAGGGCGCGTTGCAGCCCCGTTTTGTGACGAACGTTCACGCCAAATCCGGCGGGCTCTTAGCCGCCAGCGGTCGCCGAGCCGTCGGCAAGTTCGGCCCGAAGATCACGCCTGCAAAAATCCTTGGACTTCACAGCGCCCTGGATCATGACCTCTGAACAACGCAAATTCGCCGTGTGGCTGGTGCTGCTGGCCGCCTCAGCAACCTTTGCCCTGACCATGGGAACACGCCAGACCATGAGTCTGTTTCTGAGTCCACTCAATACCGCCACAGGGTTGGGCATTGGAAGCATCAGTCTGGCCTTCGCGTTTGGGCAGTTGTGGTGGGGCCTGACGCAGCCGTTTGCCGGCGCCATGGCAGACCGTCACGGCGCCGGCCGAGTACTGGTCGTTGGCGTGTTCCTTGTGGCCATCGGCACCTTCATCACGCCGCTGATGACCAGCACCTTGGGCTTGATTTTTGCTATCGGCGTCTTGTCTGCTGGGGGTGCTGGCATGGCTGGCCCGGCGGTATTGATGTCAGCCACCATGCGCCTGCTACCGGTCGACAAGCGCGGTATGGCGACGGGCTTGGTCAATGCGGGTGGCTCGTTCGGCCAGTTCCTGATGGCACCGATTGCCGGCGCGCTGGTCTTGGGCGTTGGCTGGATTGGCGCCATGCAGGTTTTGGCGGTGCTCGTATTGCTGTGTTTGCCGGCAGCCTTTGTACTGCGGGGTGCGCCCAGTAGGTCAGCATCTGCCGGCCAGCAGCCACTGAGTTCGCGGGAGGCCATTCGCACGGCCTTGCACCACCCGA
Source organism: Rubrivivax sp. (assembly GCA_043776165.1). Lineage (GTDB taxonomy): Bacteria > Pseudomonadota > Gammaproteobacteria > Burkholderiales > Burkholderiaceae_C > Rubrivivax. The sequence goes on from JAYVRO010000255.1 coordinate 3,089, forward strand.
GTTACCTTTTGCTGGCAGCCGGTTTTTTTGTTTGCGGTTTCCACGTCGCCTTTCTTGGCACGCACTTGCCGGGGGTGGTTGCGTCATGTGGACTGCCGCTGCAATACGGCGGGTGGGCCTTGGCCATGCTGGGGCTTTTTAACATTGTGGGCAGCCTGCTGGTGGGCTGGGCGATGGGTCGCTGGCGCATGAAGTCGCTGCTGTCATTGGTCTATGCCGTGCGAGCCCTGGCCGTGCTGATCTTTTTGCTGGTGCCCAAGACCGGGCCTGTGGTGTTGATATTTGCCGGCGTGATGGGCCTGACCTTTTTGTCCACCGTACCGCCAACGGCCGGGTTGGTCGCCAAGTTTTTTGGTACGGGCAACATGGCCATGCTCTTCGGCATGGTCATGCTCACCCATCAGGTGGGTGGCTTTCTTGGCGCCTGGTTGGGCGGCCGAGTGTTCGAATCGACCGGCAGCTACGACCTGATCTGGATCATCGACATCGTGCTGGCGGTCGGCGCGGCCTTGATTCACCTGCCGATTCGTGAGGCACCGTTAGCAGCGCGGGCGGTCACTGCTTGAAGGCACAGGTCGCTGGCCTTCAGGTCAACGAGGTGCTCAGCGTCAGGGTGATTTCAGAGCAGCTTCAAAGCAATTGCTCCGGCACAAACGGGCCGATGAGCAGGTTGTGCAAGCGCATCCAAAAGCTCGACTCAGGCTCTTCGCTCAGCACGACATCGGTGCCGTTCTCGCGCACCAACCATTCGATGCGTTGTGTGCCCGGTTGCAATCGGAGCTTGTAGGCACCCTGGTCTTTGCTGACGTTGATCACGCGCAGCAGCTCCTTGGCCAATTCGGGGCTGTCGATGAATAAACCCAGTTCGGTGTTCTGCGTTTCAGAGCGTGGGTCGAGGTTCATGGAGCCAATGAAAACGGTGCGTTTGTCAACAATCGCTGTCTTGGCATGCAGCCTGCCCAACGAGGAGCCAAAAACGCCCAAGCGCTTGTTGCGGCGGGTCAAGTCGGGGCTCAGTTCGTACAGGTCCACACCGTAACTCAGCAGCCGCTCGCGGTAGCGTGCGTAGCCGGTGTGCACCAGGGGCTCGTCCGTGGCGGCCAGTGAGTTGGTCAACACCACCACGTTGACTTTGCGCTTGCCCAATTGCTCAAAGGCGCCAATGCCCAGCGGCCCGGGGATCAAGTAGGGGCTGGTGAGGATGAAATCTTCGGCGGCGCTCCAGACCTTCATGCGCACCTCGAACGACACGCTCTGCCTCGCAGCCTCTTCGGCCGTCAGTGTGTCGCGCTTGTTGGGTGGATCGGCAAAGGCACGCGCCGGGGCCCACACCAGGCCCACGCGGCCAGCATCAAAGTCTTCGCGCAGGGGGCCATAACCGAGCACGTCACTGGCGGGCATGTCCAGCGCCATGCCTGCACTCGCCGTGGCCAGCAAAAACTCGCTCGCAAGTTGTGAGGCGTCGGCAACGCTGGGCACGATGGACTGCACTGGATAGGCCACGTTCGAGTTCCAGTAGCGGTCAAAAATGTCGCGCAACTCCGCCACCACGGCGCCCACCACGAAGGCGTCCATGTCGACAAAATTGCTGCCGCTGTGCAGCATGAAGTACTCGTCGGCGATGTTGCGCCCGCCTGCCACCGCAGCCACACCGTCGGCAATGAAGAGCTTGTTGTGCATGCGGTGATTGAGCCGCTGGATGTCCAGCACCGACGACGCAAAGCGCCCCAAAGTGGAGCCGCGTTGACAACAAAACGGGTTGAAGAGCCGCACCTCGATGTTGGGCTGCGCGGCCATTGCCCGCAGCAGCGGGTCGGTGTGCACGGTGTAGAGATCGTCCACCAACAAGCGCACACGCACGCCGCGTTGGGCGGCGTCAAACAAACCACGTAACAACTGCTTGCCCGTGGCGTCGGCTTCGATCACGTAGTACTGGACGTCAAGACTTTGCGTGGCGCGGCGGATCAACTGCAACCGGGTGTCCAGCGAGTACGCACCCAATGGCAGCAGGCGAAACCCCGACAACGCTGAGCCCGTCGCCGGTGGTGGCGTCGACGCCTGCACGAGGCGCGCCAAGGCGCCGTCGGCCCGTGGCGCCTGCGCCAGCGATACCGGCCGCTCGACCGACATGGGCAGACTGCCGCAACCCGCTAAGGCGAATGCAAATATGAGCACCACCAACCAGGCCAGGGCGGTAGACGCCGCCAAGCCCAGGCGTCTGGCGTGGGTGGTGTGCGTTGGGTGAATGGACAGCATGGTCATGATTACGCACAGAGTTGGCCCTTGGATGCAAGCGGCAAATACATGACAACCGCCAATCGATGGCATGACGAGTTGCTGCGCTCGCTGCTTGGGCACAATCCAGCGCTTTTAGGCACGGGGCCCAACATGCTGACTGACGACTTTCACACCTTGGTGCCAATGACCGGTGGCCTCAGCCGCCGCGGTTTTGTGCGCTCGGCGGTGGGCACCGGCTTTGCTGCGGCCGTGATCCCCGTTTGCGCGCAAACACAGGTCA
>JAYVRO010000256.1:0-5599 GCA_043776165.1 Rubrivivax sp.
TGCATTCCAGCGGCTGCCAGCGCCTGCGAGGTTGGACGCGATGGTGCCTTGCAAGTGCGCGTCGGCAAAAGGCCCGCTGTGGCACAACAAGCACAGACTGTGCTGCCGGTTGGCCACGATGGCGCGGCCACGGGCCGCGTCACCTGGAACATCGGTGAGCGGCGATAACTGGCTTTCAACTTGCGCCGCTACCGCTGTCAGCGGTGCCGCTGCCAGTGCCGCCGCGATCAGCAGAGCCATCAAAGCCAGCAACCAGGTCATGTGAATAGACTAACAAACCGAAGGTCTGCGTCCACGAGCAATCATGCACGCTTGAGGCTGTGGTTCTTGAGGGGCAGGTCACGAATGCGTTTGCCCGTGGCGGCAAAGATGGCATTCAACACCGCCGGTGCAGCCACCGCAATGGTCGGCTCCCCGACGCCGCCCCAGAACCCGCCCGAGGGCATGACGATGGACTCCACACGCGGCATGTGCTGCATGCGCAAAACCGGATAGGTGTCGAAATTACGCTGCACCATGGCGCCGTCCTTGACCGTGCATTCGCCGAACAAGGCGGCCGACAGGCCATAGGCAAACGAGCCTTCAATCTGCGCTTCAATTTGCTGCGGGTTGACGGCGTAACCGCTGTCGGTGGCGGCCACGATGCGGTGAATCTTCAGCTCCCCATCGTTGCTGACCGATACCTCGGCGCAGGCCGCAACATAGCTGCCAAAGCCATGTGTTTGCGCCAAGCCGCGATAGACTTTTTGACCGTTCACTTCGGCCGCTGGTTGGCCCCAACCCGCTTTGTTGGCCACGGCGTTGAGCACGGCCAGGTGCTTGGGTGACGACGTCAACAAATTGCGCCGCAAGGCCAAGGGGTCTTGTTGTGTAGCGTGGGCAATTTCGTCAAGAAAACACTCGATGTAGACGGCGTTCTGGTTCAAATTCACACCGCGCCAAAAGCCAGGGCGCACATGCGGGTTGCGCATCGCGTGATCGATCAACAGGTGCGGCACGGTGTAGCCAAGGGCAGTTTCAGGGCCGCCTGGATTCAGGCCCTGGAAGACCACAGGATCGCGCCCGTTTTGCAGGTTTTGCGGTGCCAAACCGGCCACGATGGACTGGCCAGAGATGCGCATGTGCAGCGCGTTCAATTTACCTTGTGCGTCCAGACCCGCCGTGAGTTTGCACTGGGTGACGGGGTGAAAAGCGCCCTGCTGCATGTCTTCTTCACGTGTCCACAAAAGTTTGACGGGCACACCCGGCATTTCTTTGGCGATGAGCACGGCTTCTGTGACCCAATCGTGCAAACCACGTCGGCCAAATCCGCCGCCCAGCAAGAGCTTGTAGACGTCGCATTGCGGTGCACTCAGGCCCGATGCTGCGACCACGGCGCCATGGGCCGCCTCGGCGTTTTGTGTCGGCGTCCAGACCTCGCAGCGTGCCGGCGCAGAGGCCGTTGCTGCGGTGAATCTGGCCGTGGCGTTCATCGGCTCCATCGTGGCGTGGTTCTGGTGCGGAAAGCTGTACACCGCAGACACCGTGCGCGCGGCGCCTGCGAGCCCAGCTTTGATGTCGCCATTGCTGTTGCCAACGAAGGCCTGCTCGGCGTCCAGACCGGCCTTCATGGTTGCTGCAAACGCTGTCGAACTGGCTTGTGCGTTGGGCCCGAGGTCCCATTCAATGGGCAATGCGTCAGCGGCGGTCTTGGCGCGCCACCAGGTGTCGGCCAACACGGCGACAGCGGCGTCACCCACACGAATCACCTTTTTCACGCCAGCGCGTTGCAGTGCCACGGCATCGTCAGTGCTCTTGACTTTGCCGCCGCCGACGGGGCAGTGGCGAATGGCTGCATGCAACATGCCTGGCAGCTTGAAGTCCATGCCGTAAATCTGCGCGCCGTTGGTCTTTTCAACAGTGTCCAGGCGGGCCAATCGTTTGCCCACCAAGCGCCAGTTCTTCGGATCTTTCAAGATCACATCAGAAGGCGCCGGGAGTTTGGCTGCGGCCGCGGCCACCTTGCCATACGTTGTGCTTCGGCCTGACGCTGTGTGCGTGATGACACCTGCGGTGACCCCACAAGCCGAGGCCTCGACACCCCAGGCATTGGCTGCAGCTTGTACCAGCATCAAACGTGCAGTTGCACCGCCCTTGCGGACGTAGTCGTGCGACTCTCGGATGCCCCGGCTACCACCGGTCGAAAAATTGCCCCAGACGCGGTTGCGGGCGAGGTTCTGTCCTGGCGTGGGGTACTCGGTGGTGACCTGCGCCCAGTCGCACTCCAGCTCTTCGGCAACCAATTGGGCCAAACCGGTGAGCGTGCCCTGTCCCATCTCGGAGCGGGCGATGCGGATGATCACGCGCTCATCGGCCTGAACCACCACCCAGGCATTCACCTCGGGGGGTGTGATCGCGCCCGCGCCAGCGCTTGAACCTTGCGCAGCTGCTGAAGTCGGGACACAAAAACCAAACACAAGCGATCCTGTGGCCGCGCTGGCGCCCAGAAACTCACGACGTGATACGGCCACGGTGTTCATGCCACACCCGCGCCGGGCAAGTGCTGGATGTCCAGGCCAGCAAGCTTGGCGTCACCGCCCGCAGCCACCTTGATGGCCGCGCGGATGCGGTTGTAGGTGCCGCAGCGGCAAATGTTGCTCATGGCCGCGTCGATGTCGGCGTCGGTCGGTTTGGGAGTTTGTTTGAGCAGCGCAGCGGCGGCCATGATCATGCCGCTCTGGCAAAAGCCACACTGCGGCACATCGAGCGCGACCCAGGCTTTTTGCACAGCATGTGGTGCGCTGGCAGGGGCCAGCCCTTCAATGGTGACGATTTTTTGCGTCGGCTGAACAGCGGCCAAGGGCATGACGCAAGAGCGCACTGGAGCGCCGTCAATGTGCACCGTGCAAGCGCCGCATTGCGCCACGCCGCAGCCGTATTTGGTGCCCGTCAAGCCGAGCTGCTCGCGCAGCACCCACAACAAAGGTGTGTCGGACTCCACGTCCACTTCACGATCCAGCCCATTCACATTCAGCCGCGCCATATTGACTCCAGTCAGCGTTGTCAGATCCCGTGATGATGCTTGTGATGGACGGTGGAGCGTCGCTGGGAAAACACCGAGTGCACGCCGTGTGAGCTGCCAGTCTGTCGCGGGCCGAATGCGCGGCGCTTCAAGTTTCTGGGCAGAGCGCTGAAAGTGATGCATAATGCGAGGCTTCGCTGGGCGGCGGCGCGCTCTGTACAGAGCCAGCCCCAACCAGATCCGCCCAAACTGACGCGCTCAGAGTGCTCGAAAGAGAGCTTGAGTGCCGATGACGGGCCCAAGACTGACCGAGCCATTTGCCGCGCATGAAAGTGCCCATCTTTGGTACGGGACAAGTTGGGGACAAACATGATCCAAATGCAAACGCGGCTTGACGTGGCCGATAACACGGGCGCCAAGTCTGTCCAGTGCATCAAAGTGCTGGGCGGCTCCAAGCGCCGTTACGCTGGCATTGGCGATGTCATCAAGGTCAGCATCAAAGAAGCTGCGCCCCGTGGCCGCGTCAAAAAAGGCGAGGTTTACAGCGCTGTGGTGGTGCGTACCGCCAAGGGCGTGCGCCGCCAAGATGGCTCGCTCATCAAATTCGACGGCAATGCCGCCGTGCTGCTCAACGCCAAGCTCGAGCCGATCGGCACGCGCATCTTTGGCCCGGTCACCCGTGAACTGCGCACCGAGCGCTTCATGAAGATCGTGTCACTCGCGCCCGAAGTGCTGTAAAGCAAGCGCGCTCTGCAGCCGAACCCCGCTGATCCATTCAGGACCCACCATGAACAAGATTCGCAAAGGCGACCAAGTCATCGTGTTGACCGGCCGCGACAAAGGCAAGCGTGGCACTGTCACGCAGCGCGTCGACGACAGCCGCTTGATCGTTGACGGCGTGAACATCGTCAAGAAGCACACCAAGCCCAACCCCATGAAGGGTGTTGCTGGCGGTGTTGTTGACAAGACGATGTCGATCCACCAATCCAACGTGGCCATCTTCAACCCCGCCACCGGCAAAGCCGATCGCGTGGGCATCAAGATGCTGACCGCTGACGAGCAAGCGACTCGCAAGACGCGTGACAACGGCGTGCGTGTCTTCAAGTCCAGCGGCCAAGAGATCAAGGCGTAAACATCATGGCAAAAACCAAAGCTGCTGACGCCGCTGTTGCCGGGCCGGCCAATGTGGGCCCCGCACCACAAGCGCGCTTGCAAGGCATCTACCGCGAAAAGATCGTTCCCGAGTTGATGGCCAAGTTTGGCTACACCTCCTCGATGCAAGTGCCGCGCCTTGAAAAGATCACCCTCAACATGGGTGTTGGCGAGGCCGTCACCGACAAGAAGGTGATGGACAACGCCGTCAGCGACCTGACCAAGATCGCTGGGCAAAAGCCCATCGTCACCAAGTCCAAGAAGCCCATCGCCGGTTTCAAGATCCGCGAGAGCGTTCCCATCGGCTGCATGGTGACCTTGCGCGGTGTGCGCATGTACGAATTCCTCGATCGTTTTGTCACCGTGGCTTTGCCGCGTGTGCGTGACTTCCGCGGGATCTCGGGCCGCTCATTTGATGGCCGTGGAAACTACAACATCGGTGTCAAGGAACAGATCATTTTTCCTGAGATCGAGTACGACAAGATCGACGTTATTCGTGGCATGAACATCAGCATCACGACCAGCGCCAAGACCGATGACGAGTGCAAGGCGCTGCTGACAGCCTTCCGCTTCCCGTTCAAGAACTGAGGTGCCCTGTGGCAAAAACTTCACTCAAGCAACGCGAACTCAAGCGCGAAGCGCTGGTCGCCAAATTCGCCAAAAAGTACGCCGAACTCAAAGCGGTGGCTGATGACGCGAAGCGCAGCGACGAAGAGCGTTACGGCGCTCGCCTAGAGCTGCAAAAACTGCCGCGTAACGCCAACCCCACACGTTTGCGTAACCGCTGCCATCTGACGGGGCGCCCACGTGGCACTTTCCGTATGTTTGGCCTCGGCCGCAACAAGATCCGCGAGCTCGCCTTCAAGGGCGACATCCCTGGCATGGTCAAGGCCAGCTGGTGATTTCGGCGACACGATCAGGAGATTCGTTATGAGCATGAGTGATCCCATCGCCGATATGCTGACCCGCATCCGCAACGCGCAGATGGTGGACAAGCCTGTCGCAACGATGCCCTCTTCCAAGTTGAAGGTGGCCATCGCCCAAGTCTTGAAGGACGAGGGTTACATCGACGGTTTTTCGGTGCGCGCCAATGACGGCAAGCCCGAACTTGACATCGCGCTGAAGTATTACGCGGGCCGACCGGTGATTGAGCGCATCGAGCGCGTCAGCCGCCCCGGTCTGCGCATCTACAAAGGCCGCAACGATATTCCGCAGGTCATGAACGGTTTGGGTGTGGCGATTGTCACCACACCCATGGGCGTGATGACCGACCGCAAAGCTCGCGCCACGGGCGTGGGCGGCGAAGTTTTGTGCTACGTCGCTTAATGCTGAAATGAGGGGAACAAAAACATGTCCCGCGTAGGAAAAATGCCCATCGTCGTGCCCAAGGGCGTGGACGTCGCCGTCACGGCTGAGCACATCACCATCAAAGGCGCAGGGGGCACC
>JAYVRO010000257.1:0-5592 GCA_043776165.1 Rubrivivax sp.
GCGGTGTCCGTGGCCGACAGATCGCTGGAATTCACCGTGATGGTGTCTTGCGCTGTTGTGCTCGCGCCGACTTGAAAGGCGAAGGTCGCGTTGGTGCCATTCAAGAGCACTTGACTGTTGAACCGGGTGCCCGCCGTGAGCCGGGTCACCTCAGCTTGCAGGGCTGCAAACTCGGTCTGCATGTTCGTTCGGTCGCCAGCATTGTTGGTGCCGTTGGCCGACTGCACTGCCAACTCTCGCATGCGCTGCAAAGAGTCTCCGATTTTGCCTGTGGCACCTTCAGCCGTCTGCGCCAAAGAGATGGCGTCGTTGGCGTTGCGGATGGCCACGTTCATGCCCTTTACCTGGGCGTTCATGCGCTCCGAGATGGCCAGCCCGGCAGCGTCGTCCTTGGCACTGTTGACACGCAAGCCTGAAGACAGGCGTTGCATGGCCGTGCTAAGAGCGGACTGCGTCGTCGACACATTACGTTGTGCGGTGATCGAGTTGATGTTCGTATTGATGGTCTGAGCCATGAGAAAACTCCTTAACGGTTAAACATGCCCGGCTCCGAGGCCGGTTTTGCTTGCAACAAGACAATTGCTCGGCCTGCTGCGTACAACCCCATGGCGGCAGGCAACCACCATGAGAACCGCCCGGCGTCGAAGCGGTGGGGGATGACGCTTTTTATCGCGCCGATTCCTCGCCGTCCAACCGGACCACGTGGCAGTTATCGCTGCCCCGTTGGAATGGATATCGGCCGCCTCTCAACGCTACTTTAGGGTGCTGTGTCAAGGCCATCTTGTGATGAAGTTGTCACAGCGGGCCGCTTGCACTCTGCGTTATTGGCCTGCCTATCCAGACCTTTATCGACGCCAACTTGCCGGACTTGAAAACTGTTGCTGTGCATCCGAAGGCGGGCCCGGCAAGCGAAGTAGGAAGTGCGCTGACAAGCGCCATGGAAACAAGCGGACGCCAGCCACGGATATAGCCTGATCCACCGGTCCAGTTCTGATGCCTACAGTTCGTTTCACCTTGTGACGACCACTGACCTTGCACCACCCCGCACCGCGCTTTTCCCACCGCACCCATCCCTGACCACCCACACCACGCCAACCGCTGGAGCACCTCATGACCACAGAACAAGTCCTTGCTGAAATTCGTGAAGCCAATCTGTCTTATCTGATGCTGGCGCAAAGCCTCATCCGCACCGACTGCGATCAAGCGCTCTTTCGATTGGGCGTGAACGAAGACACCGCCAAACTCATCGACAAACTCACGCCAGCGCAATTGATGAAGATGTCCAGTGGCAACACCTTGTTGTGCAAGTTCCGCATGGACGACGACATGGTGTGGAGCTTGTTGACCAGCCACGGAAAGGGATCAGCCAACGAGGGCGTGGCCCGGCTGCATGCATCCATCTTGATGGCCGGGCGCCATCAGGAAGCGGCTTGAGCATTCAGCCGAGCTGCAAACCACAACTGCCACAGCCCATGAACCGAGGAGTTCCGTATGCGCAATAAAAGCATCCTGACCGAAGCGCGTCAAATCGAACGTGCAGTCACCTTGATCGGCCTGGGCGCACGCCTGCAGGTGCTCGAGAGTGAAACTGACTTGAGCTACGAGCGCTTGTTGCGCTTGTACAAGGAGGTCGCTGGAAAGAGCCCCAGCAAGGGCCAATTGCCGTTTTCAACAGACTGGTTCATGACCTGGCAGCCCAACATACACGCCACGCTTTTTCTCAACATCCACGAATACCTCAACAAGGTGGCTGCACTTGACGAGATTGACACCGTCATCAAGGCCTACCAGCTCTACATTGAACAGATTCATGCGCAAGGCCTGGAGCCACTGCTCAGCGTGACACGGGCCTGGCGCCTTGTGAAGTTTGTCGACAACGGCATGCTCACACTCACCGCATGCAGCCAGTGCAAGGGCCACTTCGTGACCCACCCACATGAGATTTCTCGCCACTATGTTTGTGGTCTTTGCCACCCACCCGCGCGTGCCGGCAAAGGCCGCATGGCCGGTGCCCTGCGTGCGGCCGCCGATGCTGCCGATGCCGCTGACGCCGCAGAGGCGCTGGCACGCACCTCCACCGCAGGCGCCAAACCGCATGCAGTTGCCGATGCAGACGCCGACCACCCGGTGCGCGAGCGCGCCGCTTCGGTGACCGAATTCACAGCCCATGCGCGTGGCCATGCGCACGCAGCGGCGCTGCACCTCAAGATGCCGACTCGCGTTGCCGACAAGGCAATAAGAATGAATTGATCTGAGTTCGATTGAACTCTTCTACAGCTTGTCTCCTCCTGGCACAGTCCGCTGTGCTTTCATGCGGGTCCTTCGGGGCCCGCACTTTTTTGTCTCACGTCAATCGTTGAGTCTCGTTTGTGACATCACCTGGCAGACAACCCACGCCATTGAGCGCTGAAGCCTGTTCACAACTGCGCGCCCCGACGCATTGGCTGCGCTGGCTGCCGTGGCCTTTGCCCGCATTGTTCGCCTGGGCCTTGGCGTGGTCCTGTTTTGTGCTGACCGCAGCCCCCATGAACGGCACGACGCTTCGCTTCGTTGTGGCCACATTGACGGGCGCAGCCTGCGCGGTGATGGTGCGAGCGCCGTGGCGTCGGGCGCTGGTGGTTTCGGGCTTTCCGTTGTCGGCCCTGTTGTTGGGCGCCGCGCCCAACTTGCCTGCTTGGTTGTGGCTCGTGGCCATGGTTTTGCTGGTGGCGCTGTACCCCTTGCGCGCTTGGAGCGATGCGCCGTTTTTCCCTACCCGTCGCCAGGCCTTGCTGGGGCTGGACAAGCACGTTCACCTGTCGCCGCAAGCCCTGGTGCTGGACGCTGGCTGCGGCCTGGGGCATGGTTTGCAAGCCCTGCGCGGTGTTTGGCCCCAGGCGCGTTTTCAGGGCACGGAGTGGAGCCTGGGATTGGCCGTCCTCACACGCTTGCGCTGCCCCTGGGCGACAGTCCAGCGTGGCGACATGTGGGCGCAGAGCTGGGCGCCCTTTGACCTTGTCTACGTCTTCCAAAGGCCTGAGAGCATGGCGCGCGCCATGGCCAAGGCGCGCGCCGAGATGCCCGCTGGCGCTTGGCTGGTGAGCCTGGAATTTGCTGTGCCGAGCACCTCACCCGGCGCGGCGCCAACCGCCCACATGCAAGTAGTCGGTCAGCGCGAGGTTTGGGCGTACTGCATCGACCCCCTCAGGGATGCGCGCGTGTGTAGCAATTCCAACGCCAGCTTCGGTGACAAATTGGGTGACGAATTGGGTGACCGCGCGGCCAGTGCCCGACGCAGTCACCGTAAACAAGCAAGCATCACCTAGCTGTTCCGCCTCAACCCGCAGGCATTGACTGCCGATATCCCTGGCTGAGGCCCGCTACAAACTGCGGCGGGCCAGGAACCAAGCGGAATCAACACACCATGTTCGTCATCGTCGGCTGGCTGCTCGCACTGGGCTGCATCTTTGGCGTGTACATCGTTCACGGCGGCAACATCGGCGTCATCTTGCACGCCCTGCCGTTCGAGATGATCACCATCTTTGGTGCGGCTGCGGGCGCGTTCTTGGCCAACAACCAAACCAAGGTCATTAAGGCCTCGCTCAAGGGCCTGGGCCAGTGTTTCAAAGGTAGCAAGTTCAGCAAAAAACGCTACATGGAGCTGCTCGCGCTGATGTACGACATTTTGCAAAAAGCGCGCAAAGAGGGGCTCATGTCGATCGAGAAGGACGTGGAAGATCCCCACAGCTCTGCGCTCTTCCAAAAGTACCCCATGGTGGGCAACGACCATCACGTCACCGAGTTCATCACCGACTATTTGCGCATGATGGTGTCGGGCAACCTGAACGCCCACGAGATCGAAAGCCTGATGGACAACGAGATCGACACGCACCACGCTGAGGAACACGCCGCCGTGGCAGCGATTGGCCGCTTGGCCGGCGGTTTGCCCGCCTTCGGCATCGTGGCCGCCGTGCTGGGAGTCGTCAACACCATGGGCTCGGTCGGGCAACCGCCGGCCGTGCTGGGCGGCATGATTGGCTCGGCGCTGGTGGGTACTTTCTTGGGCATCTTGCTGGCCTACGGTTTTGTCGAACCCTTGGGCGGACTCCTGGAGCAGAAAGTCGAAGATGCCGGCAAGGAATTGCAGTGCATCAAGATCACTTTGCTCGCCAGCATGCAGGGCTACGCCCCTCAAGTCGCCATCGAGTTCGGCCGCAAGGTCTTGTTCTCCGGCGACCGCCCCAGCTTCGTCGAGCTCGAAACCCACGTGAAGAAGAAGTAAGTCATGTGGAATGTTATTGACGGCAGCAACCCACTAGCGGACAAATCGTGACCATGCATGCACGCATCCAGCGAACGCCGCGGATCTGGCTCCGCCAGGCCGCCAGCGTTGCCCCCCTGGGGGGGAGCGCCGCAGGCGCTACGGGGGGGGACAACTGATGCCCGGCGACGCAAAAAAGCTTCAGCCCATCATCATCAAGCGGGTGAAGAAGGGCGGCCATGCTGTTCACGGCGGTGCCTGGAAGATTGCCTATGCCGACTTTGTGACGGCCATGATGGCGTTCTTCTTGTTGATGTGGCTTTTGGGCTCCACCACCGAAGGTGACAAGAAGGGCATTGCCGATTACTTCGGCACGCCACTGAAACTGGCCTTGCTCTCCAGCGGCTCGGGCGCGGGTGATGCGTCCCACGTCATCAAGGGTGGCGGGCAAGACCTCAGCCGCTCGAACGGGCAAGTCAAACGAGGCGAAGTTGAAGCCGAACGCAAGACGGTCAATCTCAAGGCCCTCAAAGCCGAACAGGTGCGCGCCGAAGTGGCTCGGCTTGAAGATTTGATGAACAAGGTGGAAGCTCAAATTGCTGCCAACGACAAGCTCGCAGGCATGAAGTCGCAAATCCGCTTGGACATGACACGCGACGGTTTGCGCATTCAGATCGTTGACGAAGAAGGCAAGCCCATGTTTGACAGCGGTTCAGCCATCGTCAAGCCCTCCATGCGTTCACTGTTGCGCGAGATTGCGTCGGTGTTGAGCGAGGTGCCCAACCACTTGACCTTGGAAGGCCACACCGACGCGCAAGCCTTTCCTGGTGGAGATCGGGGCTACAGCAATTGGGAGTTGTCAGCCGATCGCGCCAACGCCTCGCGCCGTGAACTCGTGGCTGGCGGTTTGCCAGATGACCGAACGCTGCGTGTGCAGGGTTTGGCGTCCAGCACGCCCTTTGATCGCAAAGACCCCTTGGCCCCCACCAACCGGCGCATCAGCATCATCGTGATGAACCGCGAAGCTGAAGACCGTATGTTTCGCACCAAACCCGAACCGCAGGTGCAGGAAGAAGCGCCAGCGGCCCCGCCGCCATCGCTGGTGGTGCCGCCAAGAGCGCCGGCAGTGCCCTCAAGTCCCGCGACGCCAAGTCGATAACTCTGGCTTCATCGCGCTCACCCACACGCCGCAAGAGAGGCTTCTTCCATGGCCAACCCTACCGAGCTGAAATTCCTCATCGTGGACGACTTCTCAACCATGCGTCGCATCATCCGCGGGCTGCTCAAGGAGATGGGTTGTTTGAACGCCGACGAGGCCGAAGACGGCGCCGTGGCACTCGGCATGCTCAAGC
>JAYVRO010000258.1:0-5589 GCA_043776165.1 Rubrivivax sp.
CATGCGCTGCATGGCGTGCTCAAGAATGACCGCCAGCTCGGCGGCAAAACAGGGGTCCCAGGCGCGGCAATTGGGCACCGTGCTGGCCACCAGCAAACTCGATCCGTCTTGGTGCTGCAAGCCTTCACCACCCAATGTGGTGCGCCCAGCGGTGGCGCCCCACAAAAAACCGCGGCAGCGTTGATCGGCGGCGGCCCAGATCAGGTCGCCCACACGCTGAAAGCCAAACATCGAGTAGTAGATGTAGACCGGCAGCATGGGCAGGCCGTGCACGCTGTAGCTGGTGGCGGCGGCGATCCAAGAGCTCATGGCGCCGGCTTCGTTGATGCCTTCTTCCAACAACTGGCCGTCTTTTATCTCGCGGTAGTACAGCATGGTGCCCGCGTCTTCGGGCTCGTAGCTCTGGCCATCGGGGCTGTAGATGCCGACTTGGCGAAAGAGATTGGCCATGCCAAAAGTGCGCGCTTCGTCGGCCACGATGGGCACGATGCGCGCGCCAAGCGTAGGGTCTTTCAGCAAGTTGCCCAGCATGCGCACGGCGGCCATGGTGGTGCTCATCTCTTTGCCATTGGCGTTCAAGGCAAATTCGCCCCAAGCGGCCAAGGGCGGCACGGGCAGCACGGGGCTTTGGCCATTGCGCAGCGGCAGCGCGCCGCCCAGGCTCGTGCGCTGCTGGCGCAAGTAGCGCATCTCGGCGCTGTCGTCAGCGGGTTTGTAAAAACGCAAATGCGCCACGTCGTCGTCGCTCAGCGGCAGCGCAAAACGTTCGCGGAAAGCAGCGATCACTGTGGCGTCCAATTTCTTGGCCTGGTGTGATGTCATGCGGCTCTCACCGGCGCCGCCCATGCCGTAACCCTTCTTGGTTTTGGCCAAGATCACGCTGGGCCCAGCGGTGTGCGCCCGCGCTGCTGCAAAGGCAGCGTAGAGTTTTCTGAAGTCATGCCCGCCGCGCTTCAGGCCGTCAATTTCGGCATCGGTCATGTGCGCCACGAGCTTTTGCACTTCGGGGTCCTGGCGAAAGAAGTGCTCCACGTTGTAGGCGCCGTCTTTGGCGCCCAGGTTTTGGTACTGGCCGTCCACCGTGCGGCTCAACGCGCGCAACAAAACGTGTTGTGTGTCGCGCGCAAAGAGCGCGTCCCAATCACTGCCCCAGAGCACCTTGATGACGTTCCAACCCGCGCCGTTGAACAAGGCTTCCAGCTCTTGAATGATCTGACCATTGCCCCGCACCGGGCCGTCCAGGCGTTGCAAATTGCAGTTCACGATGAAGCTCAGGTTGCTGAGGTGTTCACGTGCTGCCAATGTCAAACCTGCAATCGACTCGGGCTCGTCCATCTCGCCGTCACCGAATACGCCCCAGACATGTCGCGCGTCAATGTGTTGCGCCTGCGGCAACAAACCGCGCGCCTGCAAATAGCGCATGAAGCGCGCCTGGTACACAGCGTTCAAGGGCCCCAAGCCCATCGAGCCCGTGGGGAACTGCCAAAAGTCGGGCATCAACATCGGGTGCGGGTACGAACTCAGCCCCGTGCCGGGGCCACCCTTCAACTCTTGTCGATAGTTGGCCAACTGCGCTTCGCTCAAGCGGCCTTCCAAAAATGCACGCGAATAAACGCCCGGCGCCGAGTGCGGCTGAAAGTAAACCAAGTCGCTGTGCTGGCCGTCGGCACTGCCACGAAAAAAGTGGTTGAAGCCGACTTCAAAAATCTCGGCCGCCGACGCGTAGCTGGCAATGTGCCCGCCCAGTTCACCATGTGCTTCATTGGCCCGCACCACCATCACCAGGGCG
Source organism: Rubrivivax sp. (assembly GCA_043776165.1). Classification (GTDB taxonomy): domain Bacteria; phylum Pseudomonadota; class Gammaproteobacteria; order Burkholderiales; family Burkholderiaceae_C; genus Rubrivivax. Next base: position 1,790 of record JAYVRO010000258.1, read on the forward strand.
TTCCAACGCATGACCGCGGTGAGTCGTTCTTCGACGCGCAGGTCACCGGGATAAGCGCCTTGGCGCTCCAGCGCGATGGTGTTGCGGTAGGCAGAAAACGGCTGCACATGCGGCACGATGCCGGCTTCATGAGCCGCACTTTGCAGCGCGTCGAGCACTTGCAGTGCACGCTCTTTGCCACTCGTCGCCACCAGCGAAGCCAGCGCGTCAAGCCACTCTTGGGTTTCTGCGGGGTCGCTGTCGGGATGCTCGGTAGGGTTGTGGATGGACAAGGGGGCTCCTGTTGCGCGCAAAGTCTATTGCGTGAATCAGGCACTGACTTTTGTGCCGACTTTTGCGTCAGACCTTGAGCCGCTTGGGAGTCTCACAGGTCGAGTGTTGAGCGGGGCGCACGCACCAATGTCAGGCCTTCTTCAATACCAGCGTCAAGATGTCGTAACTCGCCACCAACTCGTCATGTTGATTGGTGACTTGCACGTCCCAGGCCACCACGCCCTGGGCGGGTTGGTCTTTGCGCCCGGGTTTGTCGATCTTGCGTTTGCAGGTGAGCCGGGCGCGAATGGTGTCGCCTATGCCCACGGGTTTGACAAAACGCAGCGTGTCCAGCCCGTAGTTGGCCAGCACCGGGCCAGGCGCTGGCGAGACAAACAAGCCGGCGGCCGCTGACAGCACAAAGTAGCCGTGCGCAATGCGCTTGCCAAAGGCGCTGTCTTTGGCGGCGACTTCATCAAAGTGCATGTAGAAATAGTCGCCCGAGATGCCGCCAAAGTTGACGATGTCGGCTTCGCCCACGGTGCGCCTGTGGGTGAGCAAACTGTCGCCAATGTGCAGCTCGTCAAAGTGCTTGCGAAAGGGGTGCAGTGGTTCTTCTTGCACGGGGGCGCCACGCACGTATTCACCGGTTACAGCGGCCAGCATGCGTGGTGAGCCCTGCACGGCACAACGCTGCAAGTAGTGCTTCACGGCGCGCAAGCCGCCCAGCTCTTCACTGCCACCCGCACGGCCCGGCCCGCCGTGTTTGAGCTGCGGCAAGGGTGAGCCGTGGCCGGTGGATTCGGCCGCGCAGTCGCGGTCCAGCACCAACACGCGGCCATGCCACGCGGCAAGCTGTGGCACGGCCTTGGCGATCAGTTTGGCGTCGCGGCTAACAATTGACGCGACCAAGCTGCCTCGCCCGCGCGCGGCGAGCTGGAATGCCTCGTCAATGTCGCCGTAGGGCAGTAAGGTGCTGACGGGGCCGAACGCTTCGACGTCATGCGCAGCAGCCTGGTGCACGTCACCACGCGCCAACAAAAGCGTGGGAGCAAAAAAGGCACCAGCGGCCACGCCTTCACCGCGGGGCGCAAAGCCGTTGCCCGCACCAAAAAGCACCTCGTTGCCCGTGGCCAACTGCACCAGGCGTTCGGCGACATCAGCTTGCTGCGCAACGCTGGCCAAGGCCGGGTCGCCCGGCACCACAGCGGCCAACTTGCCACACAAGGCGCTGGCCACAGCGTCCAACAAACCCTGGGGCACGATGACGCGGCGAATGGCGGTGCATTTTTGGCCGGCCTTCGCGGTCATCTCGCGCGCGACCTCGTTCACAAAGAGGTCGAACTCGGCGTCGCCCACCTGCACTTCGGGGCCCAGGATGGCGCAGTTGAGTGAATCGGCCTCGGCACTGATGGGCACCGATTTGGCCACGATGTTTTTGTTCACACGCAAGCGTGCGGCGGTGTCGGCCGAGCCCGTGAAGGTGACCACGTCTTGCTCGCCCAGGCGGTCAAGCAAGTCGCCCGTGCCACCGATGATGAGTTGCAGTGCGCCTTCAGGCAGCAAGCCTGACGCCATCATCAAACGCACGGCGGCCTCGGTCAGGTAGCTTGTGGCCGTGGCGGGTTTGACGATGCAAGGCAAGCCCGCCAAAAAGCTGGGCGCGAACTTTTCCAGCAAACCCCACACGGGGAAGTTGAAAGCGTTGATGTGCACGGCCACACCACCTCGCGGCACCAGGATGTGTGTGCCCGCAAATGTGTTTTTGCGACCCAGGGCCATGGCCAGGCCTTCGTGCACCACGTTGCCCGATGGCAGCTCGCCCGCACCCACGGCTGCGTAGGCTTGAAGCGTGCCGACGCCGCCTTCAATGTCAACCCAACTGTCAGCGCGCGTGGCGCCGGTGTAGGCGCTGATGGCGTAGAGCTGTTCTCTGTGCTGGGTGAGGTACGCCGCCAGCGCTTTGAGAAGTGCGGCGCGCTGTTGAAAGTCCAGCGCCATCACACTGCGCGTGCCCTGGCGGCGCGCGAAACTCAAGGCTTCGGCGTGGTCAATCGCTTCGGCGTGCGTGTGGCACACCGTGTGGCCGTTCACTGCGCTGGCCAATGGCGTTTGCGCCTGCTTGCCCAGCCAGCGTCCGGTGACGAAACTTTGCAGGGTGTAGGGCGTGGCCGGTACAAGCATGGGGCGCTCCGATCAGGTGAAGTCCCTGATCGTAGCGATGGCCAGCTTGCCCCTGCATGGTCAACAAAAGCAGTGATGTCAAACGTTGGCCGAAGCCGCAGTGGCTTGTGCCGCCAGCTGGTGCGACGCCTCGACGTGAGCCAAGGTGTTGACTGACAGAAACATGAAAACCGTCATGGTGCAAGCGGCGGCAAAAGAGGCGAGGCGGGTGGAAGTGGACAGTGCGTTCATGGTGGGCTCCAGCGGGTTGGTCAGTTGAAAAGACGTTGTTCGATGGGGTGACTATCGGACTTGTCGGCACCCGGCGCGAGTGCATTGCGATGACATCGCTGCAGGGCGCGACGAAGCGTCAATACTGCTGACGAAGTGCGAGCGGGCAAGAGATGGCCACCGTTCACGACGCCTTGATCGCGGCGGTTTGAACCCCCCGCGAGCAAAGGCGACAGCGCATGCGGCCAGCGCGCCGTAAAGTGCCTTCAGGGCACAGGCCCGGCAACGTCACCCCAGCGCCACCAAACCCCTCACAAGGAGACCCTCATGAACGATCTTTTCTCACTTGCAGGCCGCACGGCCCTCATCACCGGCGGTTCGCGCGGCATTGGCCGCATGATCGCCAAGGGCTACTTGCAGGCCGGTGCGCGGGTCTACATCTCGTCGCGCAAAGCGGCGGTGTGTGACGCCACGGCGGCAGAGCTCTCTGCCGTGGGGCACTGCGTGTCGCTGCCTGCCGATGTGTCTACCGAGGCCGGCATGCGCGGCTTGGTGGCCGACTACTTGGCGCGTGAGCAACACTTGGACATCCTCGTCAACAACGCCGGCGCCGCCTGGGGCGCGCCATTTGAAGAGTTCCCCGCATCAGGCTGGGACAAGGTCGTGGACCTGAACTTGAAGAGCCCGTTCTTCTTGACGCAAGCGCTGTACGGCGCGCTCAAAGCCGGTGCGGCGCGTGGCCACTGCGCCAAGGTCATCAACATCGCGTCGATTGACGGTGTGTCTGTCAACCCGCAAGAAACCTACTCTTACGCCGCCAGCAAGGCGGGGCTCATCCACATGACCAAACGCATGGCAACACGCCTGGCGCGTGACGGCATCGTGGTCAGCGCCATCGCGCCGGGCGCTTTCGCTTCCGAAATGAACAAGGTCGCGCGGGATCACGCCGAAGAAACCGCCAAGCGCATCCCCGCCGGGCGCATTGGCGTGGACGACGACATGGCTGGTGCTGCCATCTACTTGGCCTCACGCGCGGGTGACTATGTGCTGGGCTCGACGCTGATCGTGGACGGCGGCGTGACTTACGCGCGCTGACTGTGCGATGGGGTGTGCGTCAGGGCGTGCGTCAGGGCGTGCGATCGGGTTTGCGATGA
>JAYVRO010000259.1:0-5583 GCA_043776165.1 Rubrivivax sp.
GCGGGCGCGCTGCGGCGTTGCAAATGCTCGCGATGCCGATGGGCATCGCTGTGCTTTGCGCCTTGCATCGCATCCCGCATCCGACGGCCAAATGCTCAATTTATCCCCGAACGAGCCCTCATTCTTTGACATAAAAGTCTTGCAGCAAAAAGCTCGTGGCGCCGCAGTGAAAGTAAGCGATGCCACCAGTGTCCGACGCCATCGCGAAGCCCATGTCTTTGTAAAAGCGCTTGGACAGTGCGTAGTCTTTGGCCGGCACAAAGGCTTTGATCTCGATGGTCTTGAGTGTTGCCATGGCGCCGTGTTGTCAAGCGGCACGGTCGCCATGGCCGTCACGGGCGTGGCGTGCCGCGCCCAAAAAGTCTTGTAGCAGCGGGCCATCGTCAAAGGTTGTTTTGTCGCTCGTTTCATGAAACTCGGGGTGCCACTGCACGGCGGCCACATAACCTGGGCCACGGCGACGGATGGCTTCTACCGTGCGGTCTTGCGGGCAGCGTGCTTCCACCACAAAGTCGGGCGCCAGGTCTTTCACGGCCTGGTGATGGATGCTGTTGGTACGTGAACTGTTAACACCGGGGTAGAGCTGCGCCAGCCGCGTGCCGGGCTCGATCTGGATGTCATGAAAGTGGCGCTCGTACTGACCCAGCTGCCGGTGCTCAATGGACGCAGGGCGCTGCGTGCCAATGTCTTGCAAGAGCGTGCCGCCAAACATCACGTTGAGCAGTTGCAGGCCACGGCAGACACCAAAAACGGGTTTGCCTGCTTTGACAAAAGCGTCGATGAGCTCGATCTCGTAGCGGTCGCGCACGATGTCGCCCGCCCATTCGGGTTGCAGTGCCGTCTCGCTGTAACTCTCGGGTGCCACGTCGTTGCCGCCTTGCAGCACCAGGCCGTCCAGCGCGCTGGCGTAGTCATTCAAGTGGATGTCACTTCGCGTGACGATGCTGTCGCGCGTGACGGCCGGCACCATCACGGCCATGGCCTGGCCCGACAGCACCCAGTGCGCGACGGACTGCTCTAGGTAGTGCAGTGTTTTGGTAAAGACTCCCGGCAAGGGGCCTTGTGAGCCGGGGTAGTAAATGCGGGCTGATACGCCAATGAGCAGGGGTCTTGTCATGGTCACATCGCCTGAAAGAACAAGCGTTGATAGTCGGCTTCGGTGGCGGGGCGCGGGTTGGTCTGGCCGGTGAAGTCGATGGCCGCCAAAGGCACCAAACGGGGCAGGTGTTCGGGAGTCACGCCACGTGCCGCCAAGCCGCCGGTAATGTCAATCTGCAACTTGAGATGTTTGAGCCAGGCGATGAAGGCAAAACCGCCGCCGTCGACACCGGCCGCATGGGCCAGTTCGTCAAACTTGCGCGGCACGGCTTCAAAGTTCCAGGCCAGCACGGTGTCGATCATCAGTGCGTTGGCCAGGCCGTGGTGCATGTCCATCACGGTGCCCAGGGCATGGGCGCAGGCGTGCACCGAGCCCAGGTCTTTTTGGAAAGCGATGGCGCCCATCATCGAGCTCATCATCATGTCGGCGCGGGCCTGCAAATTGCCGGGGTCCTTCACGGCCAAGGCCAGTGCCCTGGCGCCCACCCGAAGGCCTTCCAGTGCGATGCCATCGCACAGCGGGTGGTAGGCAGGCGAGAGGTAACTTTCGATGTTGTGGGTGAGTGCATCCATGCCCGTGGCGGCGGTGATGGCAGGCGGCAGCCCGAGTGTGAGTTCGGGGTCGGCAAACACGGCCTTGGCCAAAATGGCGCCGCTGAAAACCGTGCGTTTGACATGGCTGTCGTTTTCGCTCACCACGGCTGATCGGCCCACTTCAGAGCCCGTGCCTGATGTCGTGGGCAGGGCCACAAAGTAGGGCAGCGGCTGCGTGATGGGCCGCACTTGCGGGTGGTCCCAGGCGTATTCCAAAACATCGCCAGGATGGGTGGCCATCAGCCCCACCACTTTGGCCACGTCGAGTGCGGCGCCGCCGCCCAGGCCGATCACGGCATCGGCTTCATGCGCTTTGAAGGCGACCGCACCGGCCATCACTTGCGCGCAAGTGGGGTTGCCAAATACGCCGCTGAAGATGCCGACGTTCAGGCTCTTTGTCTCGTTCAGGTGGCCTTGAAATTCCGCCAGCAAGGGCAGGGTGGCCAGTGCCCGGTCGGTGACGATGAGCGGGCGCTTGATGCCCTGTTCTTGCAGATGCGCAGCCACCAGCTTGCGCGCACCGGCGCCAAAGTGGATGGGGGTGGGGAAGGCGAAGCGGGTGATGGTCATGGGTTGATCGGGGTGGACGGCGTTTCGCCTGGCGAAAGGTTAACGTTTTAGATGAGGAGGACAGAATTGCCAATGCGAGACGCTTTGACATCGAAAGTGACGGTGTGCGTACAACCGTGCAACTGGTTGCATGCGGCAATCAAGGCATCAGCAAAACCAACACCGGGTTGACTGCAATCGTCCAGTGCGACCCACACAGCGTTTTCATCCTGCACGTCGATGTGGGGCGCCGCTAGCAACGTCTCGACCAAGGTCAATATCTCGACCTGCTTGGCTTTGTAGCGGCTGCGCAGCAGCCAGGTGAGTTCGGCCAGGGTGACCAAAGAAACGTGACCCTTCACGAGGCGCGAAAGCTGTTTGTCGATGAGCTTGCGCGCCACGGCGCTTTGCGCTGCGTCGTCGTATGTGAAGTAGCGCACCAGCACGTTGGTGTCCAGGCCAATCAATCGGCATCCTTGTTGTGCTTGTCGTGCTTACGGTGACGAGCGCCCATCCCGGCAATGGCGCGGTTCATACCTGCGATGGACAAGGGAGTTTTGCGCCGACCTTTGAGAAAGCCACTGAGGCTTTTCAGGTCTTGTTTGATGACAACAAGACGAAAACCGTTGCGCGCTGGGACGAACTTGATGAGGTCGCCAGGCACTGCGCCAATCGATTCACGCACAGCTTTGGGCAAGGTGATCTGGCTCTTGCTGGTGAGGGTGGCTTCTTCCATGACATGCTCCCGTAAGGCGAAGAACAAAAGCGCCTTACGCCTACTTTAGCGCCATTGCCTGCTGATGTCATTGCGCAATGTCCGGCTCCACCAATTGCGCCAGCTGCACAAGTGATTCTTGCCAGCCCAAATAGCACATCTCCAGCGGAATCATCTCGGGCACACCGGCCTGGGTGATGTTGATTTCTGTGCCGCACAGCACCGCCTTGAGTCGAATGGTGCAAGTCATTACACCGGGCAAGTTGGGGTCGTCGAAGACGTCGGTGTAGCGGATGAGTTCGCCCGGAATCAGCTCCAGATATTCGCCACCAAAGGCATGGCTGTTGCCCGTGCCAAAGTTGCGAAACGACATCTTGAATGTGCCCCCAACACGGGCGTCCATGTGCGCCACCTGGCATGTAAAGCCGAAGGGCGGCAGCCACTTGCACATGGCATCGGGCTCTAAAAATGCGCGGTACACCTTGGCCGGCGGGGCTTTGAGTACACGGTGAATTTGAACGGTTCCTGTGGACATGGTGGTGGCTTCGGTTTGGGTTGGCGCGGATTTGGTTGATGCAGAGTCGGTTTGCAGTGACCCGGCTGGCAGCGAGTCAAATGATCTCGAAATAACGTTTCATTTCCCAATCGGTCACTGCATCAAGCCACTGCCGGTGCTCCCATTCACGGGTGCCGGCAAAGTGGTCGACAAAAGCATCACCCAACCAGTCGCGGGCAATGTCCGAGCGCTTGAAGTTGGCCGTGGTCTCGATCAGGTTGCGCGGTGCGCGGGGGATGTGGTCAGCCCCTTGGTTGGTGCCCGTGATGGGCGGCGCGGTGAGCTTCAAGCCCTTCTCGACGCCGTGCAGGCCTGCGGCGATGACGGCGGCCATGGCGAGGTAGGGGTTCACGTCGGCGCCGGGGCATCGGGTTTCCAGGCGCGTGGCTTTGGGGCTGCCCGCAATGACGCGAAAACTGGCGGTGCGGTTGTCCATGCCCCAGGTGGGTTTGACGGGCGCCCAAAAGCCATCCACCAGGCGTTTGTAGCTGTTGATGGTGGGCCAGAACATGGGCGCAAACTCCATCAAACAAGCCACTTGGCCCGCGAGGTAGCTCTCAAACAGCGGACTCATCTTGCGCTGGCTTTTGGCGTCGAAGAAGAGGTTGTTTTTACCGTCCGACAGACTCTGGTGAATGTGCCCCGAGCAGCCCGGCAAGTGTTGGTTCCACTTGGCCATGAAGCTGGGCATGACACCAAAACGCTTGCCGATTTCTTTGGCGCCGGTTTTGAAAAGAATCGCGCGGTCGGCTTGTTCCAGCGCGCTGCCAAAAGCGATGGCGACTTCATACACGCCCGGCCCGGTCTCGGTGTGCAGGCCCTCGATGGGCACTTTGAAAGCGGCCATCTCGTCAAACAGTGCGTTGAAAAATTCCCGCTGGTCGCCCATGCGCAAGAGCGAATAGCCAAACATGCCCGGTGTGATGGGCGTGGGAGCGACCCCTTTTTTGTCGGCCCAGGTGTGCGGGGTTTCGGCAAAGTTGAACCATTCGAACTCCATGCCCGTCATGGGCGTGAAGCCCATCTTCTGGGCGCGCGCCAAAACCCGTTTTAACGTTTGACGTGGGCAGATGGGTAGAGGCGTGCCGTCAATCTTGACAAATTCACCGAGGAAAAAAGGCACGCCACCGTCCCAGGGCACTCGGCGTGCGGTGTTCGGGTCCAGCCGTGCCAGCGCGTCTGGAAAACCGTGTTGCCAGCCCGTGGCTGCGGCGTTGTCATAACACTGGTCTTGGGAGTCCCAGCCAAGGACCACGTCGCAAAAGCCAAAGCCGCCGCTCGGGTAGGGCTCGGCGGCGCCAAGGAACTTGTCGATGTGCAGGTACTTGCCGCGCAGGATGCCGTCAATGTCGCTCACCGCCACTTTGACCTTGCCGTGGCCCTCTTTGCGCACGGCGGTGATGGCGGGGTGTTCTTTGGGTGTCGGCATGGGGTTCCTAAATCGTTGACGTGCTCGTTGACGTGCCGCCGACGATGCCCATCTCTCGCAGCGTATCGGCCACAGCCGCCACGGCTTGTCGGATCTCGTTGCTGCCGATGGCGCCGATGCAACCTACGCGGAAGGTTTCGACCTGCGTCAGCTTGCCAGGGTAGAGGATGAAGCCGCGCTCTTTGGCGCCTTCATAAAAGCGGCGGAACTCGTATTGCGGGTGCACCGGTGCGTGGAAGGTCACGATGATGGGTGCCTGCAAGGGGGCGGGTACAAAGGGTTGCAAACCCAGCGCCATCATGCCCTGGATCAGCTCCGCGCAGTTGTCTTGATAACGTTTGAGCCTGGCCGCTTGGCCGCCTTCTTCTTCAAACTGCGTGAGGGCCTCGGCCAACGCTACCAGCACATGGGTGGGTGGTGTGAAGCGCCATTGCCCGGATTTCTCCATGTAGCTGTGTTGATCAAAGAGGTCCATCGCCAAGCTCTGGCTTTGGCCTTCACAGGCTGCGAGCACGGCTTTGCGGATAAAGACAAAACCCATGCCAGGCACGCCTTCCAGGCACTTGCCGCTGGCGGCAACGAGAGCGTCAAACCGCAAGGTCTTGGCGTTGATGGGCAGGGCCGCAAAGCTGCTCATGGCGT
>JAYVRO010000260.1:0-21173 GCA_043776165.1 Rubrivivax sp.
GCGCAAAAGCTATTTGCCGAGAAGGCTGAATCGTTCACCAACACGGTCTACGAACAAGCTGACAGCTTGCAGCCCGTGATGGACAAGCTCAAGCTCGACAAGCGGGTAGCTACGGTTCAGCGCAGTGTGGCGCCCGGCGCGCAGGGTGCGCTGGCATCGCAAAAACTGCTCGATGCCATTTTTGGTGCCGAAGTTGTGCGCAACAAGCGCAACACCGATGCTGTGGAAGTCGCGCCCAATCAAATGGCGGCAGCGCGCATCGTGCAACACACGCCGACGCGAGTCTTGGCCTTGGCCGAAGTCAAGGAGGCCGTGCGCGCGCGCGTCGTGGCAGTTCAGGCTGCGGCCATGGCCGCGAAAGAAGGTCAGGCGCGCTTGGTGGCGTTGCAAAAAGCCCCTGATGAGGCCTTGCCCAATGCCTTGACCGTCTCGCGCGCCCAAGCCCAAGGGCTTCCCCGGGCCCTGGTAGATGCTGTGCTGCGAGAACCAGCTGGAAAGTTGCCGGCCGTGTTTGGTGTGCCTTTGGACAATGAAGGTTTTGTCGTCGTCAAACTGGTTCGCGTCCTGCCGCGTGATGTGGCCCCCGGAGGGGATGCCACGTTCCAAAAGCAGTACGCCCAGGCCTGGGGCGAAGCCGAGAGTCAAGCCTATTTGGCGGCACTGAAAAAGCGATTCAAAGTTGAAGTGCAGCCAAATGCGCTCGCCGCTGCAACAGCAGCCAGTGCAGCGCGATGAAGCACATCGGGTCGTGGCGACGAAGAGCCAGCAGCCAGGCATCCACCCGACCCTTATAATTCCGCTCTCTGCGGTGGCTGTAGCTCAGTTGGTAGAGTCCCAGATTGTGATTCTGGTTGTCGTGGGTTCGAGCCCCATCAGCCACCCCAACGCAGCAGTTTTTCAACACGGCCCTTCGGGGCCGTCTTGCTTGCCCGGGTGGCGAAATTGGTAGACGCAGCGGACTTAAAATCCGCAGCCCCTGATCGGGCGTATGGGTTCAAGTCCCGTCCCGGGCACCAGAACGGCGGTTCACGACCATTCGCATCATGCAAGCGGCCAAAAAAATAGAACGATCGTTCTATTTTTGATTTTGGCTTTTTAAGCCGCGTGAAGGCGCACCTAGAATCTTACGTTTACGTCAACGTCAATTGAGCAGGAGCACTGCGTTATGAAGGTTCTCGTCGCGGTCAAACGCGTGGTCGATTACAACGTCAAGGTACGGGTCAAATCCGACGGCACCGGGGTCGATATCGCCAATGTCAAGATGAGCATGAACCCGTTCGATGAGATTGCCATCGAAGAGGCCGTTCGGTTGCGTGAAAAGGGTGTTGCAACTGAGGTCATCGCCGTGTCTTGCGGCGTTACTGCCTGCCAGGAGACCTTGCGCACGGCCATGGCCATTGGCGCTGACCGCGCCATCTTGGTGGACTGCGCTGACGAGCTGCAGCCCTTGGCTGTTGCCAAGCTGCTCAAGGCCTTGGTCGACAAAGAGCAGCCGGGCTTGATCATCCTGGGCAAACAAGCCATTGATGACGACTGCAACCAAACAGGCCAAATGCTCGCTGCATTGGCCGGCCTGCCTCAAGCCACGTTTGCCAGCAAGGTCGAAGTGGCCGATGGTTTTGCATCGGTGACCCGTGAAGTGGACGGCGGCCTGGAAACGCTGCGCATCAAGTTGCCTGCAGTCATGACCACGGACTTGCGTCTTAACGAACCACGTTACGTGACGCTGCCCAACATCATGAAGGCCAAGAAAAGGCAGATGGACATCTTCAAACCCGCTGACCTGGGTGTGGATGTCACCTCGCGCATCAAGACGCTCAAGGTCGGCGAGCCGCCAAAACGCGGCGCGGGTGTGAAGGTGGCCGATGTGGCCGCATTGGTCGACAAACTCAAAAACGAAGCCAAGGTGATCTGACATGACTGCGCTGGTGATTGCTGAACACGACAATCTGTCGATCAAACCTTCAACGCTCAATACCGTCACAGCGGCATTGCTATGCAGCGGTGATGTGCATGTGCTGGTGGCCGGTGCTGACGCTGGCGCTGCGGCAGCAGCGGCGGCGCAAATTGCGGGTGTGGCCAAGGTGCTGCATGCCGACGCACCGGGCTTGAACCACGGCTTGGCCGAGAACGTTGCTGCCCAAGTGGTGGCCTTGGCAGGCAGCTATTCGCATTTGCTGTTCCCGGCCACAGCGAGCGGCAAAAACGTGGCGCCGCGCGTCGCGGCTCTGCTTGACGTGGCGCAGATCAGCGACGCCACCAAGGTGCTCAGTGCCGACACCTTCGAGCGTCCCATCTATGCAGGCAACGCCATTGCCACGGTGCAGAGCCTTGACGCCATCAAGGTCATCACGGTACGCACCACGGGCTTTGATGCGGCGCCTGCCAATGGCGGCAACGCCGCTATCGATATCCTCAGTGCCGTTGCTGACAGCGGCCTGTCCAGTTTCATGGGCAGCGAAATTGCCAAGAATGACAGGCCCGAATTGACGGCTGCCAAGATCATCGTCAGTGGTGGCCGGGCCTTGGGCAGCTCAGACAAATTCACCGACGTGCTCACGCCTTTGGCCGACAAGCTGGGCGCAGCGCTTGGCGCCAGCCGCGCTGCGGTCGACGCGGGCTACGCGCCCAACGACTGGCAAGTTGGCCAGACGGGCAAGATCGTGGCCCCCAGCCTGTACATCGCCTGCGGCATCAGCGGCGCCATTCAGCACTTGGCGGGCATGAAGGACAGCAAGGTCATCGTGGCCATCAACAAAGACGCCGAAGCCCCCATTTTTAGCGTGGCCGACTATGGTCTGGAGGCCGACTTGTTTGTGGCGGTCCCTGAGCTCGTCGCCGCCCTGTGAGATCGGACTGAAACAGTCCACAACGTTTGACATGACACACTTTGTGGTTCATGTTTGACATGACCAAGGCGCCCTGTGTGGCGCCTTTGTTTCATCAGGAGCCCCCATGACATTTCGTGCACCCGTCAAAGACATGCTCTTTGTGATCAAGGATTTGGCCAACATCGACGCGATCGCGACCTTGCCGGGGCACGAGGACGCTGGCTATGACACGGCAGTGGCGGTGCTCGAGGAATGCGCGCGCCTGGCCAATGACGTGATTGCTCCGCTCAACGCCGAGGGCGACAAAAAGCCCTCGACATTCAGCGCCGGTGTGGTCAGCACCTCACCGGGTTTCAAACAAGCCTTCGCGCAGTTTGCTGCGGGTGGTTGGCAAGGCCTGCAGCACCCTGCGCAGTTTGGTGGTCAGGGCTTGCCCAAGCTGATCCAGGCAGCCTGTGTCGAGATGGTCAACAGCGCCAACATCAGCTTTGGCCTGTGCCCCATGCTGACCGACGGCGCCATTGAAGCCTTGCTAACGGCAGGATCCGAAGAACAACAAGCCCGCTTCATCCCGAAGATGATCGACGGCACCTGGACGGGGTCGATGAACCTCACCGAGCCGCAAGCGGGGTCTGACTTGTCGATGGTGCGCACTCGGGCCGAGCCGCAACCTGATGGCAGTTACAAACTCTTCGGCACCAAGATTTTCATCACCTACGGTGAGCACGACATGGCCGAGAACATCGTGCACTTGGTGCTGGCACGAGTAGCGGGCGCACCAGAGGGCGTGAAGGGCATTTCACTCTTCATTTGCCCCAAATTCTTGGTCAACGTTGACGGCAGTTTGGGCGCCCGCAATGACGTTCACTGCGTGAGCATCGAGCACAAGCTGGGCATCAAGGCCAGCCCCACAGCGGTGCTTCAGTATGGTGACCATGGAGGCGCGCTGGCGCAGCTCATCGGTCAAGAAAACCGTGGCCTGGAAACCATGTTCATCATGATGAACGCGGCGCGCTATGGCGTGGGCATGCAAGGCATTGGCTTGGCCGAGCGGGCCTACCAAAAGGCCGTGCAATTTGCCCGCGACCGGGTGCAAAGCCGCCCCGTGGATGGTTCGGTGAACAAGGCTGCGCCCATCATTCACCACCCCGATGTGCGCCGCATGCTGATGACCATGCGCGCACACACCGAGGGCTGCCGTGCCATGGCCTTGGTGGCGGCTGCGGCATTTGACGCTGCACATGCGCATGCCGACCTTGAAGTGCGCAAGCAAAACCAAGCTTTCTATGAATTTTTGGTACCGCTCATCAAGGGTTATTCCACCGAGATGTCGCTTGACGTGGCAAGCCTTGGCGTGCAAGTGCACGGCGGCATGGGTTTCATCGAGGAAACCGGCGCTGCGCAGTACTTGCGTGATGCCAAGATATTGACCATCTACGAAGGCACCACGGCGATCCAGGCCAACGACTTGATTGGCCGAAAAACGGCGCGCGACGGTGGCGCCACGGCGCGTGGCATTGCAGCGCAGATCGCTGCTACTGAGCAGATGCTCAACAAGCAATCGGGTACCGATGCTGGGGCAAACGCTTTGGCCGTGGCCAAACATTTGAAGGCCGCGCGTGAGGCCTTCATCGACGTGGTGAACTACGTCACCGCACAAGGCAAAGCCAGCCCCAACGATGTTTTTGCGGGCAGCGTGCCGTACTTGATGCTGGCGGGCACCACGGTGGCTGGTTGGCAAATGGCGCGCGCATTGCTGGCCGCACAAGCCCACATCGAACAAGGCGTTGATGTGCCCTTCATGCAAGCCAAGGTGGCCACGGTACGTTTTTACGCCGAGCACATTTTGAATAGAGCGGGCGCTTTGCGCGACAGCATCATCGACGGCGCCGCCTCCGTCACAGCCCTTTCACTGGAGTCCTTCTGATGTCTTTGCCACCCGTTCTGCAGCGCCTGAAATTCCCTGTCATCGCCGCACCGCTGTTCATCATCAGCAACCCGAAGCTGGTCATTGCACAGTGCACCGCGGGTGTGGTGGGCTCAATGCCTTCGCTCAACGCCAGGCCTGCGGCGCAACTTGAAGACTGGCTGGCCGAGATCACAGAAGGCCTGGCCGCCTGGGACCGGGCACACCCCGATTCGCCCGCAGCGCCCTATGCCATCAACCAAATCGTGCACAAGACCAATGACCGTCTTGAGGCCGACATGGCGGTTTGCGCCAAATTCAAGGTGCCGCTTGTCATCACATCTTTGGGTGCGCGCACCGACATCAACCAGGCCGTGCACAGCTGGGGTGGCATCGTCATGCACGACATCATCAACAACGCCTATGCCCACAAGGCGATTGAAAAGGGCGCTGACGGCTTGATTGCGGTTGCTGCCGGTGCCGGTGGACATGCTGGTGTGAAGAGCCCGTTCCCGTTGATTCATGAGATCCGCGAGTGGTTTGACGGCCCGCTGGCGCTGAGCGGCGCCATTGGCCATGGTGGCGCGGTGCTGGCGGCCTTGGCCAGTGGTGCTGACTTTGCGTACATCGGTTCGGCCTTCATCGCCACCGAAGAGGCACGTGCCACCGAGCAGCACAAGCAGTGCGTGGTCGATTGCAATTCCGAAGACATCGTTTACTCCAACCTCTTCACGGGCGTGCATGGCAACTACCTCAAGCCCTCCATTCGCAGTGCAGGGATGGACCCCGACAACCTGCCCGTCAGCGACCCCAGCAAGATGAACTTTGGTGGCGCCGACAACAGCAATGGCAGCGCCAAGCCCAAGGCATGGAAAGAGATCTGGGGTTGTGGCCAAGGCATTGGTGCCGTTGACGCGGTGTTGCCCACGCACGCCCTGGTGGCACGCCTGAAGAGTGAATACGCTGCGGCGCGCTCGAGACTGGCGCTTGCGGCCTGAGACAGATCACAACAAGGGGCTCGCCAAGGTGCAACGCCAAGTCATTCGCAACGCGCGTTTGTTCGACAGTGCAGCGGGTGTCATGCGCGCGGGCACGAGCATCGTCATCGAAGGTGGCCGCGTTGTGGCGGTGACACAAGAGACATTGGCTGTGGCCGATGCCGTGGTCATCGACGCGGCGGGCCGCGCGGTGCTGCCGGGCTTGATCGATGCCCATGTGCACGTCACCGCCACGTCGCACGACCTGGGCAAATCGGCACTGCAAGCGCCGTCACTCACCACCGCGCAAAGCAGCCACGTCATGCGCGCCATGCTGCACCGGGGCTTTACCACCGTGCGTGACGCGGCCGGTGCTGACCACGGTTTGCAAGAAGCGCAAGAGAAGGGTTTGTTTGATGGCCCGCGGCTTTTTATCGCCGGCTTCCCCATCTCGCAAACCGGTGGGCATGCCGATATGCGGCCCAAGAGCGTGCGTGGCACGGGCATGTTTTGCAGCTGTGCTGGGCTCGGGCTCATTGGCGCCATTGCCGACGGCGTAGGTGAAGTGCGCCGCGCTGTGCGCGAGCAGGTGCGCACGGGTGCAAACCACATCAAGATCATGGCCGGAGGTGGTGTGTCGAGCTCCACCGATCCCATCGACGGCACGCAGTTTTCCATGGATGAGTTGCGCGCTGCGGTGGAAGAAGCCGAAGCTGCCAACCTGTACGCGTTGGCCCATGCTTACTCACCTCGTGCTGTAACCCGCGCCGTGCAAGCGGGGGTGCGAAGCATCGAGCACGGCAACCTCATTGACGAAGCCACGGCGCGCGTCATGAAGACCCATGGCGCCTACTTGGTGCCCACGCTGGCCACCTACGCCGCGCTGGGTGCCGAGGGCGCACGCCTGGGTTGGTCAGATGAAATGTTAGAAAAACTCGCCACGGTGCAGCAGCGCGGCATCGAAGCTGTGCGCCTGGCCATGAACGAAGGTGTGCCGGTGGTTTTTGGCACTGACTTGCTGGGCCACATGCACGAGCAGCAAAACAACGAGTTCAACCTTCGTTTGGCTGCGATGACTCCCGTGCAAGTGCTGCAAAGCGCCACCATCACGGCAGCACGCTTGATGCGGCAAGAGCATCGCATCGGGCAGATCGTGCCCGGGGCTTTTGCTGATTTGTTGATCGTGTCGGGCGACCCGATGGTGAGCCTTGCGATGCTGGCCCAACCGGCTCAGGGCATTCACCTCGTCATGCAAGGTGGTAAGGTCGTGCGTTAGGTTTTCAGCTTACTTCAGCGCACTTCAGCTCACCTGATCTTGGCCACCGCCGCCAGCTCGCGCCCGATCACTTTGACGCCCGCCTCGATGCGGTCAACGGCTATAGACGAGTAGCCGATGCGCAGATGGTGCCGGGCTGGCCTGGCACCTGCAAAAAAGATGTCACCCGGCTCGACCACCACGCCCTGGCGATAGAGCGCCGCAGTCAGCGCGCGGGTGTCGGTGCCTTTGGGGGCGCTGACCCACAGTGCCGAGCCGCCGTGCGCTGCTGCCGGCGCAAGACCTGACGCATGCAGCGTCAGCGCCCGCTCGCGGTAGGCGATGTTCAGGCGGCGCACAAAGGCCTCTTGGTGACCGTGGCCAATGAAGGCAGCGGGCGCCTGCTGGTTGTTGGTTCCATGGGTCACCACTCGCTTGTTCAGCGGCGCAGCGAGCGTCGCAGGGGTGATGTTCAGACTGGCAAGTGCCAGGGTGTTTCGTTGCACCTCACCGTTGCCACGGTTGCCGTCGGTCTAGTTTGCGGATGGCGGGGCACGTGGCTGCTTTCGCGCTTCCCACAGGGTTTGGAATCCTTGCTCAAAGGCAGCAAAGTCCGCCACACCTGGGCTGGACATAGGCATCATGGCTGCCAGCGCTTGCTCGGCGATGTGCTGGCCCAGTGAACGGTAGGCCTCGAATTGTTCCTCTGTGAAGAACTGATCAGCGGTGGACTCGTGGGGGAAGCTCATGCGCTGGTGGCGATAAGCGGCGATGACCTCGTCTTCGTCACCTGTGCAAGAGGACTTCAGGTACAACAAGTAGCCGTGGCGGTCAGCGTCGCTGGCGCCCGGGTAGGTGATGCGCCCGATGGCGAAGTGACTGCCTGAACATGCCTGTGCTTCCAGGCGCAGTGCGTCGATATTGATGTCGATGTGGACACCCAGGTCGATGCGCGCAGTGCGCATCAATGTGGACAGCCCGATGAAGTGCATCTCTGCGTCGCTTTCTCCGTCGCCGATGACGATGTACTTGCAACGCCGGCGCAGCAGTTCGATGCAGGCCATGTTTTCGATGTGCCCGCCGTCAGAGACATTCACCCAGGGGTAAAGCTCGTTGGGCCGCAGGGTCATTTCGAGCAGCAAGGCCTTGGGGCGCACACGCCACTGGAACTGATGTCCATAGGAGTTCTGCTGTTTCACGAGCAAATGTTGGGCCGAAATGCGCTCCCCTGACTTGACCAAGAGTTGGTCGAAACGGGTGTAGCGGTACTCGTGCACCTCGGCGGGCTGGCCCTCATGGCTCGCGCCCTCAACTCGCACGATTTTCTGTCCGTGATCGGCCTGCTCAAGGCTGACTGTTCCGGCGATCTGACTGCGCATGGGGGACCCGTGGGTATCGATCCGATCCGCGAAGTCGCCAACCTGCGCATCGCGGGCCGCGGTCGCAAACACGGCCGTACCGGCCAGGTCGTCGGTCGGCGACGGGCCGCAGCGCATGCGTGCACTGATGGCAGCGCCGATGTAGCCGCCACCAGAGACCGTGGACAGGTAATCGAAATGGGCAAAGAGCCCGGCGCGATGCAGCGCCTGGGCGAAGCCCAGGTTGATCGTGGCAGATCGGATCCCACCGCCCGAGAACGCGAGCCCGGCTAGGCGATGTGCTGCCGTCGGCAGGTGGCCTTCGGCCAAGCTGCGCTGGGCCCCCATTGAACCCATCTGCGCCCATCGCCGCGCCATCGCCTCCAGTTCGTCTGCGAAGACCTCGACAAACGTGAAACCTGGCGCATGGCCAGGCAAGCGCTCAGCCGCCGTGCGGTGGCGCGGGCCTGTCGGCAACCGTTCTTCCAATAAGCCGGGGTTGGGCAGCCAAACGCCAAAGCGGATGTTGATCAGGGTCATGACCGGGGCCAAAAAGGTCGAGGTAAAGCGCCCCATGTTTGGCGACGCCGCTGCCGCAGAAATCGCCATGGCGCCTGCCAGGTTGATCTGTGGAAAGACCATGGCCATCGTCGTGCTGCGGCAGTAGCCCGTCTTGTCGCCGCCAATGTATTTTTTGCTGAAGACGAAAAAATCGCTCTTGCGATTGCGCAGCTGCCGGTCCTTGCTGCCACTCAGGTTGAGTGCAGCGTTGATCAGGTGATAGGGCGCGACCGAGCCCGTGCCATGTTGGCTGAGTTCGGTCAAGGGGATGTCGCGCTCGACATCGACCTCGCCCCGCGCATTGACAGTCAACAAAAAGGCCGTGGCCAGTCGATCGCGATAGTGCGCGTGAATAGAGGTCAAGTTGACGTCGGCCGTCAACCAGGCAAAAAGCCAGATCTCCAGTGCGCAGCCTAGAACGAAATAGGCCGCCAGGTCACCGTAGTTGTGCAAGTCGTCGCCGGCCAGAGACTTGGTGGCGAGCAGCACGTCGGGCACCCATTCAGGGTGACTGCGATAGAGCATGAAGACAAAACAATAGATGGCCAACATCAGTACGATGAGACATGCGTGCGCCACGAGCACGCCGACCACCAGCTGCCCCATGGCGCGGTACTCCACCGCCGCGAAGGTTTTCCTGATACTTCCTACAACCAATGCAATGAGCGCGACTGCGACGTAGATACCGGGCGTGACCACCAGGGTCAGTACAAGGTAGAGCAGGTTCTGGTGGGTCAGCGGCATCGGCCGATACAACACCAGGTCGCTGACCACCACAATCACCACCATGGGTGCGAGCAGCCCGACGAGGGCGATCAAGATCATGGCCAAGGATTTCCAAAGGCCACTCAGCATGGCCAGCAGCTTGGGCGCACCGCTGAGGCCGACGATGGCCATCGTGGCGACGGCCAGGTAGTGCTTCCAGGGCATGCCGTCACCAAATTGCTGCAACCGCAGTTGGCTGTAGAGGTAGATCACTCGCGGCAGTAGCTCGAAGAGGGCGAGCGCCAATAGCAGCCCCAAGCCGAGACCAAAAAGTCGCTCGTAGCGGTCGCGCAGCTTGACCGAACTTTGACTGCCGCGGATCAGACCCAGTCTGTATCTGGCGATCCCTGACATGGTGGCCAACACGGGATAAGCCAGCATCGACGCGACGAAGACCAAGAGCAACAAGGGGGTCAAGAGGAATGGCGGGTTCAGCCCCGTGTGGTCTTGCATCCACTTCGTCCAACCTGCTTTGCAAGAAAGCACCGGCCGACTGAGGAACAGATTGACGGGCTTGCCGACCTTGGCCTGGCGAACCTCGCTGTCCATCTTTTCGTAACGCGCCATCGCCGCTTTCTCCGCTGCGCTGACAGTCGAATCTTGCAGCAGGCTGGCGAGTCCGGACAGACCATCAACAAACAGCGTCGACCATTCCTCCTGGGCTTGCTCCGGCACCTTGTGTTGGCAGGCAGCATGCTTGTCCGCCAGGTGCTGACCGGTGGTCCTGTCAGTGCGTTGTTGATCCCAGTCGGTCAACATGCCGCCATAGACAAAACTCACGGCCAATGCGATCAGCAAGAGTGGGGGCAGGAGGATCAAGGCATTGATGGCGATGCCGCGCACCAGCACCGCAATCATGCGCAGGACGTCCGACAGTCCGTTCCCGGCCATGAAATTCGAGTGGTCGCGCAACCAGGTCACGAAGATAGATTCGCGCGGCCCGTCCACCAGTGGAAACGGAAACGCGCCGCTCTCGAGCGGCTTCTCGTTCAACTGAGCATTCATGGCGGCCGCACTTCGGTTGGGTGGGTTCGTGGCGTGGTCGGAGGGCGTCGTCGGTGCGGTTTCATGCCGACACCAAGGCCTCTATTCCGGACTTGAATTGACGCGCAGTCTATGCTGGCGACGGCCCGAACCGTAGGTCAAAACAAGGGGAGATTGGCCAACATCGGGGGGGCTGAAGTAACGCGGGACGTGCAAGTGAGATCGATGCATGTCGGGGCAGCCCAAGGTGCTGGCCGCCACGATGCTTGGGTGCATCGCGATTGCAAGGCACCGGGTTGGCAGGCCGCAAGGCGCACATCACTGTAGGATCGCTTCATCCGCAAACGGCGTGTGACCCTGGCCACTGGGGTCTCGGCCTTCTCAGCAGCGTCGGTACTTGGCGCCGAACGCGCCGATAACGCCGATAGCGCCGATAACGCGGACCCTGCGCCCGCGCCCTACCGCAAGGGCTACCCAAGATGATGGACTCGAATTTGTCGCCACAAACCGCTGCGAGCGCTTGGCACTCGCGCCTGGGCCTCGTGCCCTCTGGCCAAGCCGCGCTGCCCTGGACCACGAGCCGTTGGTTCAACCACGATGGTCAGCCGCTTCAGCCCGCAGCGCTGCTTGGTCGCGTGGTGGTGCTGCACGCTTTCCAGATGCTTTGCCCGGCCTGCGTACACCATGGCCTTCCGCAGGCGCAGCGCATTCAGGCTGGCTTTGCCAGTGACGATGTGGCCGTTGTCGGCCTGCACACGGTCTTCGAGCACCATGCGGCAATGACACCGGTATCGCTCGAAGCCTTCCTACATGAGTACCGCATCCGTTTTCCCGTGGGTGTGGATGCCGTTGGTGCGCAGGCGGCCGACCCGATTCCAATGACCATGCACCGCTACGGCTTTCGAGGCACGCCCAGCCTCGTGCTGATCGATCGCAAGGGCGACATGAGGCGCCACACGTTCGGTGCAGAAGACGACCTTGTCGTCGGCGCGGCGATCGCCGCATTGCTCGCTGAAGCGCCTTGAGTGCGCGCCTGCCCGTCGTATTTGTACCGGTCCAGTGACGTCAGCGCCTATTGCGCGAGTTGGAATCCCTACCAAACATGACCGCGATCCACGTACGTCAGGCCATCCTCAGCGATTTGGACGCCCTGGCGCCGCTGTTTGACGGCTACCGGCAGTTCTACCGGCAGTCCAGCGATCTTGCGGCTGCGCGGCAGTTCTTGCTTGAGCGTTTCAACCACGGCGAGTCGGTGCTCTTCTTGGCGTGTGACGCTGAGAGTGCAGTCGGGTTCACCCAGCTCTACCCCAGTTTTTCATCGGTTTCGCTGGCCAGGACTTTCATCCTCAACGACTTGTTCGTGGCGCACAACCACCGCCGCCAGGGCGTTGGCTCCAAGCTCTTGCATGCTGCGACAGAGTTCGCGCGATTGCTCGGCGCAGTTCGCGTCAGCTTGAACACCGACATCAAGAACACCACGGCGCAGAAGACCTACCAAGCGCAAGGTTGGCAACGCGATGAGGAGTTCTACACCTACCATTTCAAGCCCTGGGTTGTGCCAGCGCAATCCGGCGTAGATCATAAGGAATGATCGGGGCGTGGGCAGCCAAACTCAGGCGCTGTGATGCCGACCAACCCGCCCAACCCGGCCAGCCCAGCCCAGCCATCAGGAGACGCCATGTTCGACTCAATGAGGCTGCGCCAGATTTGTCTGGCCGCGCCGCGACTGGAGCCGGTGGTTGACGACCTGGCGTTTGTCTTTGGGTTGTCTGTGTGCCACCGCGACCCCAACCTGGCGGCCTATGGCTTGAAGAACGCGTTGCTGCCGTTGGGCACAAATTTCATTGAAGTCGTGGCGCCTTTGTTTGAAGGCACAGCTGCGGGCCGATTCATCGCGCGGACGCGCGGGCACGGTGGGTACATGGCCATCTTTCAGACGAGCATGCCGCGCGAGCGTCAGGCCCACGCCGCAGCGCTGGGCGTGCGTACTGCGCATGAGATTGAGCGCGAGGACTACCAAAGCGCCCAACTGCATCCGCGCGACTGCCGCGCGGCATTCATCGAGTTCGGGCACAGCCGTTGCGGCGAAGAACGCATGGGCAGTTGGTGGCCCGCTGGGCCCAAATGGCAAGAGCATGTCAGAACACAGCACACGGTGCGGCTGGCCAGCGTTGTGCTGGAGAGCCCCGATCCCGCTGACTTGGCCGCGCTGTGGTCTCGTGTCCTCGCCGCGCCACTGCAACCGCTGCGAACGCTGGCGCGCGACGCTGTGAACGAACTTGAACCCGAATCCGAATCCGAACTCGGGCTTGAGTTCGACGGCGTGCAGCTCGCATTCACGAAGGCCGCAACCGAGTGTCTTGGCACGCTGGTGCTGGAAGTGCGCGATGCGCAGTCGACACTGGCGCGTGCCGTGGATCGCGGGCACCGTATCGCAGGTGGTGGCTTTCACCTTGGTGGCATGCAGTTCGAGGTGAGGCAGGCGGCACCAGGGAATTCAGCGCTGGCGTGAGGAAAGTGAACCGGCGACAGTGCGAACGCGACTCAGCAGTACCCACAGCCAAGCGCTTCGCCTGTGCTGGGGTCACCAGGAGTTCACCATGAACCACTTTGCACTTCGCCCTATCGCAGCCGTGTTGCTGCTGGCCACCGCAACAGTCCAGGCCCAGCAGAACGCGACCCCAGTCAATCCCACAACTCAAAGCTCCAACTCAGCCGCGCGCAGCGCCACCAAGATTGGTGTCGCTTTGTCGACGGCCGGGTTGTTGACCGCGTGGGTCATCCAACGCGACCGCAGTGCGCCGCCCACGACCGCAACCGCGTCCGCATTGCCGACACCAACGCATGACCGTTTGGCAAACTGGTCGGTGGGCCCGGGCATTGACGATTTGATCGAAAGATTGCGCGACTTGCGCCAACGCAAACAATACGATCTGGCGCACGGCATTGAGGGCCAGGCTTGGTTTGCCGAGCAGATCGAGATCGTCAAGCGCGCACTGCGTAGCCACCATGGCAGTGCTGGCCAGAAGGCCGCCTTGAACGAACCCGGTGACTACGCCCCGCCACACTGAGGCAAATGAGCCATGTCAGCGCCAGAGGGGTCTGGCGGCTCACAGCTTCTTCATGAACTCCACCAGCGCTCTCTTGTCGCCATCGCTGAGCCCTGTGCCGAAATCGTGCCCGGCATTGCTGTTGCCCACGACCTTGGTGTCGTAAAGGAATTGCTCGCCGCAAGTCGGGTCCAACGCGCTGTCTTCGATGACCTTCACGACATAGCCCAGGTTCTCCCAATCAATGACGTCGCTGCCTCGACAGTAGCGCTTTGCGCGCGACTCTGGCTTCTTCAGCAATTCCCACACAGTGGGCACCGAGCCGTTGTGCAAGTAGGGCCCGCGCAACCAGACGCCATCGAGCAGGTTGTTGACGTAGCCGCTTTGCAGCTTGAACTGGCGCAGCTTCCAGACATCCGTCTGCAAGGTGTTGATGCCGTTCACCAGCGCGGAAGAAAAGTCACGCAGCCGCTCAGGGTCAGTCCCAAGAGTGGACAGTTGTTCGACGCGGCCCAAGCGAATGCCGTCGGGTGAATGACAACCCGAGCAATGCAGTTTGAACAGGGCAGCACCCGATTCCGCCTTCTCGAAATCGATGGCGGACTTGCCACCGACGGTTGGCGCAAGATCCTCGTACCTCGGTGGCAGGTAGCCGCCGCTGAAATTGGCGATGCGTGTCAGCCGCGGCAGGTCCATGTACTCGATGTTCTTGCCGATGATGGCCAGCGAAGAAATGATGTTGCGTTCTTCGAAGACTGCGGTGTTGCCGTCCCAATGCATCTGCATGCCAGGTGGCCGTGCGTGGCCGTTCCAGATCGGCGGATGATCGACGATGCCTTGAACCGGTGTGCGCTCGGGCGGGGCGCCGTACAGCCTTTTGTAAACCGCCCATGTGTCCACACGCCCAGGTCCAAACGTGTTCAAGCGGTTCGGGCCTGGTGTGATGAAGTCGAAGTACTCTTTCTTGCGTGCGTTCAGCACCGTGGGAGCAACCCAGATGACAACGCGGTAGACCAAGCGCTCGTACCAGCTGAGCGAAACGGTTTGACCGGCGGGTGCCTTGGCCGCCGCGGCGCTCACGGCCTTGTCGACCGCGGCCATCACCGCTTTGGCGGTGAACCGCTCGCTGCCGATGGCGCCAAACATGTACAGGAAGAGCTGTTCCATGTCCATGGTGTTGCCGGTGCCAGCCAGCACGATCTCCTGCTTGGCATCGGCCGTGCGCCGCAGCGTGCTCAGGTGGCACACCGAACAGTTGAAGCCGATCAAGTCGATGCCCAGAACCGTGCGCTTGGACACCCCGATCGGTCGATCGAATCTGAAGGCCTCGGGCTGCACGTCCTTGCCCAGTGGCATATTGCCTTCGGTGACCATGCCGAATGCGTCAAAGTCCTTTTTGCCATTGCGCGGCACAAAAACGTTCTTTGTCGCAAATTTGCCTGAGGCCTGCTCGACCTCACCTTCGATTACCTGGTCGGTGGCCACCACCTGCGGCAAGGTCTTGAATATCCAGTAAGGAATCGGCGCCATGGCCATCGGGTGATCAGCACCGATCGAGCCGTATTTGAACTCGTCCTCGTCAGCGGTGAAGTCTTCTGGCGTGCCGAAACGGTGATTCCAAACGAACACGCTCAGTGCGACAAGGGCAACCAGGACCAAGTACCAGCGAAGTCTCTTGCTCATCGCGCGCTCCTAGGCATTGACATTGGCCTTCAAGGACTTTGGGTACATCTTCCAGACCGCCCAGGGTTGACGCTCCATGACCTCTTGCAGAGCATCCAGTGCACGATGGAATTTGCGCAGCGACGCCTTTGCGGGCAGGTCATCAAAGAGATAGCTGAAGTCGTGGTGCAAAGCCCGGCGCTTGACGTTGAGGTTGTAATTTGCGTTGACCAACCGCTGGTAGACGTCCAGGGGTTCACGCTGGCCGGTCTTGTACACGCGCACCGGCTGGCGATGGGTCCACAACTGATAGTTCCAGATATAGCTGCCCAGCAACTCGTGCTGCACTGTCGTCAGGTACATGAAGCGGGCGACCAGGCGAGCCAGGCTGTCGAAGCTGACGTCAGCGCGCGTCACCTCCACGCCATTGGGAATCAAGGCATTGAGCTCATCGAGCCACGCGCCGATGGACGCATCGGCGCGAAGCGTCTGGCTTGCTGAACCTGCTGTCGAATCAGGGAAATAGATCCGCAGGAAGTCTCGCGCGTGTTCGTGCAGTACGTCAAAAATGGCCTTCAGGTTGTCTTCCCTTGGCGTGTCGAAACCGACATCCAGAACTTGGCGCCTTTTTGCATCGGCTTCAGGATCGTTGATGATGAATTGGTAGGCGGCAAAACTGTCATCGAAGAGACGGCCCAGGCCCGACACGGTGTAACTGAAGATTGTTTCGAACTCGCCACCGGGGACCATCTGGCCCCTCGTCGTGATGTCGTTGCTGTGCTGCGTGCCGAAGAGGTAGGGCCACAAAAGTCGGCACAGCGGGTGATCCGTCTGCAACTGGTTGCGTGTGGCGATGGCGAGGTAAGAGCTGCCAATCAAGTGCACGCCATTCCAGTGGCGCACCAACGACATATCAGTCGTGGCTGAGGCCAAGGCCAGCTTCTTGGCGATCTCCCAGTTGCTGTCATGCGGATGCGAGCGGCCCAGCGAACTGTCGATCTGGATGGCCTCCAAGGCACGACGCGTCGGGTTGAGTTTGAAGAGCACAGTCACGCCCAGGGGACGAAGTCCATCGTGGATTTCGTACTTCGAGAGATGGGCAAGATCCCATTGGTAAATGCCGTCACCACAAGCCTCGGTGTAACCCGCGTAAGGCCCACGCGCGGCCAGCGCGCCCAGGTCAGGGCTGCCCAGAAATTCGGCCGGCAGCACGGGCGGCGCGAAGTTCGTGCGGTGCAACCAGGTGTAGGCCGTTTTCAGGGCCTTGTCGGGATCCGCGTCGATGGGCGGCAGGCCGGGTTGCATCGGCGAGAAAACGCCATACAACCACACCTGCAGTTTGTAGACGATGTTTTGCTTGGTCGAGTTTTCATCGTTCGGAAGCTGCTCTGAAGGACAGACCAGCACACGTGACACCGATATGCTGGGCACCACATGTTGCAGCGGTACAGGCGTGATCACGTTGGCTGCTTTTGTCGGAGTTGGAATGTCGACGGGCTTGTTGCCCTGCACCTTGATCCAGCCCAACAAATTCCAAAATGAGCTGCGGATAGTCCATGGAACGATGGTCATCACGGGTCACCTCTTTTTATTCTGTGGAAACGCCTCACCGCGCCACGGATCACCGGTAATGGCGGGATCGAAGCCACGCAAGGGGTGCCGTTCTTTGGACAGCGTCAGGTCCGTATCCCAGGGCTCGAAGGCGTTGCTGATGTTGGCCAAACCGGTATCAGCCAGCTCAGGGTAGTGACGCAAAAGCACTGTTTTCATGTCCACGTCGTCGATCCACGCCAGGCCCTCTGGCGTATAGGTGTCCGCGTTGTAGCTGTCAGTGAAAAAGCGATCGGCTTGCAGTCGACGTGTCGCGTTGAGCAAGAAGATGGAGAACATCGTTTCCCCGAAACCAAAACCAGTGGGCCGATTGGCCGGGCCTTCACCGAGCGTGCCGACGAGCAGATCGAGTTTTTCGACGTCCGCAGGGTCGCTGCCGTAGATTTCTTTCAAGCTGCGCAAGTGCTCCGCGTTGTCGGTCAAGTCCTCAAATTTGCTGATCGGGCTCAGACCCAGTTGACGACGGAACTCGTTGTAGCGTGGCACGCCGCGTTCTCGAGCACGCACGATGTCCACCGTGCCCATGTCAAAGAAGGGGATGCCGGGAATGCTCAGTTGCTGCATGAAACGCGGGTAGTTGTTCAAGACCAACTGACCTGGATGCTGGTTGCCGAACGAATAGAACAGGTCGGCCATTGAATAGCGATCGGTGATCTTGGCCGAACCCGACTGCCGCGTCTTGTGGAAAGGTACGGCGTCAATGTCGCTGGCAGCATTGCGCCTGCGCAGGTCGAGTGTCTCGGGCAGCAAGGAGTGCAGTCGGTAAATCTCCGTGAACTCCTCGGTCAGTCCGAAGCCGGCACCGTGTTTGTTGATCGGGTTTCCCACCACACCACCGAGTTCGGCGTTTTCGATCTTGATGCCCCTGAGCACCTTGCGCGCTTTGCCCCTGTGAAAGATGCTGGTCAAACCGCCATACCAGTTCCAGCCCACACCCTTGAGCAGCTTGGGGTTGGGCAAGATGGCAGGCGTCCATTCCAGCGTGTGGATCTTGGCCATGCAGGCGGCGTTGATCAAGCGCGCCACGTTGAAGAGTGTGTTGTCGTCCCAATCCGGATAGGCCTCAGACAAGTGGTCGCAAATGGCGTTGTGCTCGCGCACAAACAAGGTGTGCAGCATGGACATGCCGACCCACCAGTTGCGCATGAAGCCGGACTCTTCGACATCTTTGCTGTCGGTTGGCAGGCGACCGTCGTCTTGCAGCCTCATCTTGCCGCCGACATGGCTGCGCAGCCGATCTTGGGTCGGTTGATCGCTGCCGTAGATTTGCGACCCATCCCACCAGTGGGTGACCTCGTTGATCGCGCTTTGCACCACGGTCTCCTGGCCCGCCATGCGCGTCGGGTCAGCTTGGGTCTTGCCGACGAACATCTTCGTCTGCCAGTAGCGTTTGCGCGCCGGGTCGTCAGCGGGCAGCGGCACTTCGATCAAGTCGTTGTAGACGATTTCGCCGTGGTTGATCCAGTCACTGTTCATGAACTGGATCCAGGCACCACCGATCATGTTCAGGAAGGGCACCTCCAGCATCTTGGCTTCGCCTGTCACGGGGTCAAGCGGACGCGAGAAGAGCTTGAGGCTGATCTCGCGCGGATTGGGTGTCAACAACAGGGCATCCACTTCGGGGCGGATGGCGCTGGGCACAACGTTGCGCAAAAAACGCGTACCGGCCGCGCCTTCCTTGGGATCGTCAAGATTGTTCCAACTGCCGTCGGCAGTGCGAAAGGCCTTGACACCCTCAGGGGGCTTGGGCATCTCGCCGAGAAACCCTACTTTGCTGCCCGGTGGATAGCTGCTGCCGAGGTTCTTTTGGTTCAGCAGTTCGCGCATGTAGGCCAGCGTCATGATGCCGAGCTGTAAAGGGCGTCGATACCAGTTGGTCCACACCTGGTCGCGATAGCCAAAGAGCTTGCCAATCAGGGTCTCGACAATTCGAAAAACCAGCGTGACCACTTCGCCGAGCTCGTTGCCCAAAAGGTGCGCGAGACGCCCCCACAGCCCCTTGCTGGGCTGCGGCGGCAATGGCCGGGGCAGGGCGTTGGCTGCCTGTTCTGGTGTTGCCAACAGTGCCTCGCGATTAAAGTAGCTCAGTTCAGGCACATGCAGGTCGACACGAGCCACCGCATTGGCCTGCGCCAAGGCATGCATCTCGCGCCATTCGGAATTTTCTGGCTCCTCAGCCAAAGCCTGCTCATAGTGATGGCTTGCGCGCTCGTAGAGCGCCGATTGAAAGTAGGCCATGCCCACCAGCGCATGGGCCTCGGCGCCAGGCTTTTGATGGGCCAATTCCAGTTCGAAGGTTCTGATGGCGGCTGGAAAGTCGCGCCCTTCGAGTGCCTGGCGTGCTGCCTTTGTTGCCGTTTCCGTATCCATGAGGGACTGCCTTCTGAAAGATTGAGGGATTCGGTCTGCGCCGACCTGGGGCCTAGAAGATTGTGTCCGGACGATCCCGCTGCCTTGCGATTCAATGGCCCTGCCGGGGAAATTCACTCACAGGCGTGCCGTTGTCGCTGCTGTCTGAAGCGGACGATTTTTGCGCCGTCAGACAAGGCTCATGCAGAGGGAATGTCCCAACCAGTCGGCTCGTTTCTTGGCGCCCCGTTTCGCTGGTGCCTGAACTTTGAAATCGTTTCATAGATGACGCGACGGGCACGATTGATGCCACCCAAGGGCCTGTGCTCCGCAAGCGCATGCCAGGGACTGAAGGACATGTTTTCGCCATAGCGCCGTTGCCCCTCGCTGCCGCACTCCTGTTGCAGGATGCGGATCGTGGCAAGCTTGTGAAACGGCGAGACGGCCTGGGGCCAGTCGCAACGTGGATCTTCGATGGGCATGAGCGCTGCGTCGGTCTGAATTTGCACCGCGAAGTCGAAGTAGGCGGGGCCTTCTCTTAGCTGATTTTCCAAAGCCTGGCGCAAGTAGTCGTCGGCTATTTGTTCAGATATCCGACTCGGATTGTCGACATGCGGAATGGCCGAGTACTTCACGGCATGGCTTCCGAACAGATAGGGTGTCGTACTGAAATAGCGAACCTGCAAAGGATTCGCGATTCGTGTCATGGCGTTGAGCAACAACCAGGCGGTGCGGAAATGGGTCAACATGAACCAGCCCAACTTCAGAAAGCCACCGACCAGGCCTCGCACCAAGCCCTCGAATTCGGCAACATCCTTGGTGACAAACACGCTGGTGTTGATGAGGATGAAATCCTGGGTCGTTTCGTCCTTCTCAGCGGCGATGAGCTTTTCGCCAGGCACGCCCATCACCTTGATGGCCATGCCACGCACATCGCGTGCAATGTCGGGTTTGACGCGAGGGTCTGCGTTTGAGAAGCGAATCCACGCCTGAAAAGTCTTGGGCTCGGTGAAAACGCCGACTCGAAGTTCAGCTGGCAAGTTGGTCTCGACGACAAACTCTGCCTTTACCAAGCCATGCATCTTGACGTGTACATCTCGGCGCATCAGGCCTGCCGGGTTGTCCAGCAGCAGCTTGTTCTGCAACAAAGTCAGCATCGAGCGAAGCACGCTCTCTTCCTGCGGACTGATGTGTTCCTCTGCCAATGTCGACTTTGTCATGAGCCCTCGAAGTGACTGACGTACCTTCTTCAGGCGACCCGACGCGCCATGTCAGCACCGGCGTCGGAGTCAATGCCATGGCTCAATGAAATTTGCTCACGCTGCAGCGCGGTCAGTCGCGCGTGCAGGGCACGCGCCCCTTCCAGTTCGGCGTGGGCATCGATTGCCTGCAATGCCGCAATGGCGCTTGTGCAATGTTGCAACGCCACGTCGATATTGGTGCTCTGCTGTCCATGCCATCGCGCGAAAGCGTGGAGTGCAAAGGCCAGACTGACCTTCGCCCCAGTCCGCGCGAAAACTTCGACAGACTGCTCAATGAGGCTGCGGTCAGCCGTTCGCTGTCCCATCTCCAACAAGGTCTTCGCACGCTCCCTGTCGAAGCTCGCTTGCTGCGCAAGCGCCAGACTCTCACGCCAAAACCTTCTGGCCAGATCCTCGCGGCCTGATAGCCACTGGGCGGTACCGGCCAATCGCAGGGCCTGCGCCAACCAGGCTGGCTGTTGCCGCGCCAACTTCAGCGCCTTCGCGCTCGAAGCGAGGGCCATTCGCAGGGCGGAACTCCGCGCCTGCCCTTGCTGGCCTTCAACCTGTGCGAGATGACAGGTCGCCAAGCCGGTAAAAACTTCGACCTGATCGAACGCAAG
>JAYVRO010000261.1:0-5575 GCA_043776165.1 Rubrivivax sp.
GGCTGGCCGAGGCGGTGGACAAGCTCAAACAAGCGCAGATCTACATCGACGAAACACCCGCCCTGAACTCTGCCGAATTGCGCGCGCGCGCGCGGCGCATGGCGCGCCAGTTTGGTACGCTGGGTTTGATCGTCGTCGACTACTTGCAGCTCATGAGCGGCAGTGGTTCTAACGAAGAAAACCGCGCCACAGAATTGGGCGAAATCTCGCGCGGTTTGAAGGCACTCGCCAAAGAGCTGCAGTGCCCCGTCATGGCGCTGTCGCAGCTCAACCGCAGTGTTGAGAGCCGCACCGACAAGCGGCCCATGATGAGTGACCTGCGCGAGTCGGGCGCCATCGAACAAGACGCCGACATCATTACCTTCATCTACCGCGACGACTACTACACCAAGGAGCAGTCGAAAGAGCCCGGTGTGGCTGAGATCATCATTGCCAAGCAGCGCAACGGCCCCGTGGGCACGGTGAAACTGACCTTCCTCAAACCGCTGACGAAGTTTGACAACCTGGCACACGGTGGTTCGGACGAATACTGACCAAAGAGGCGCTGCTTGCGGTCTGCTGGATTGCTGTATATATTCACAGCATGCCGTCGCAACCCTTGCATTTCATACCCTCCGGGCGCAGACCCGCTGCCACGCTGGTGGTTTCGCCCCTCAAGGGCCGTGGCACCGCTTGGGCCATCGAGCACCGGTTCGCCTCTGACACGCGCGATGGTTTTGACGACGGTTGGGGCACGCTTGATCAGTTGGCGCAGGCCGAAGTGGTGGCCCACCCGACGCAGATCATTGAAGAAAAGGTGCGCAGCATCCTGGCTGGCAATGAGTCACCAGACATCCCCTTCGACCTGTCCATCAATCCCTATCGTGGTTGCGAGCATGGCTGCATTTATTGCTACGCGCGGCCAACCCACAGTTTTTTGAATTTGTCGCCCGGCCTTGACTTCGAGACACGCATCATTGCCAAAGTCAATGCAGCGCAACGGCTGCGCGAAGCGCTTGCCAGCCGCAGCTATTCACCCATGTTGCTCAACATCGGCTCGGTCACCGATGCCTATCAACCTATCGAGCGACGCATGGGCATCACGCGTTCTGTCATCGAGGTACTGCGTGAGGCCAAGCACCCTTTTTCGATCATCACAAAATCAAGCCTTGTTGAGCGCGACATCGATTTGATCGCTCCTATGGCCGAACTTGGGCTGGCAGCGGTTTATGTGTCGATCACCACGCTCGACACGCATCTGGCGCGCGTGATGGAACCGCGCGCTGCCTCACCGCAGCGGCGTTTGCGCACCATCGAAACCTTGGCCAAAGCGGGCATTCCCGTTGGTGTGAGCGTTTCACCCGTGATCCCCTTCTTGAACGAGCCTGAGCTTGAACACATCCTGGTGGCTGCCAAAGACGCCGGAGCGAGTTCCGCTTTCAGCATCGTTCTGCGCTTGCCACGGGAAGTCAACCCGCTGTTTCAACAGTGGTTGGATCAGCACTTTCCTGAGAGAGCAACGCGCATCATGGCCCGTGTGCGCGAGATGCGCGGCGGCCGTGACAACGACGCGCAATTCGGCCCACGCATGTCAGGCACCGGCATCTGGGCGCAATTGTTGCGCCAACGATTTGAGAAGTGCTGCACTCGCTTGGGGTTGAACCGCCAGCGCGTTGAACTCGACCTGAGCCAGTTCAGGCCGTTGGCGGATGACCCGCGACAAGCCTCACTTTTCTAAGGCAACTTGGCTAACTTGACTAACGCAACTTGGCCAGCGCAACTTGGCCGCGGAACCATGCCCGGTTTACGGCGCCCTTGTTTCCTGAAAAGTCTTGGCTCAGGCGCTACTTGAACAGGTCTTTGACTCGATCAGTCCAACCTTTGGCATTGGGTGAATGTTTGTCGCCCGACTTGCGAAAAGACTCGTCCAACTCCTTGAGCAACTTGCGCTGATGCTCACTGAGCTTGACCGGTGTTTCTACCGACACATGGCAATACAGGTCGCCCGGGTAGCTTGAACGCAAGCCCTTGATGCCCTTGCCACGCAGCCTGAAGGTCTTGCCGTGCTGCGTGCCTTCGGGCAGCTCGATCTCCGCCTTGTTGCCCAGGGTCGGCACTTCAATCGCGCCACCCAAAGCCGCCGTCGTCAGCCCGACTGGCACGGTGCAATGCAAGTCGTCCCCGTCTCGCTCGAAGATCTCGTGTTGCTTGACGCGAATCTCGATGTACAAGTCGCCAGACGGGCCACCGTTGCTGCCCGGCTCCCCGTTGCCCGTGGAACGAATGCGCATGCCTTCGCTGATACCCGGCGGAATTTTTACTTCCAAGGTTTTTTGTTTTTTGATCTTGCCCGCACCGCTGCATGTCATGCAGGGATCAGGAATGACTTTGCCGCTGCCTTTGCACTGCGAGCAGACTTGTTGAATACTGAAAAAGCCCTGACGCATGTGCACGTTGCCAGAACCGTTGCAAGTTGTGCAGGTCTTGGCGCTTGTACCCACCTTGGCGCCACTGCCTTTGCAGGTTTCACAACTCTCCCAGGAAGGGATGCGGATTTGCGTTTCTTTGCCCGCTGCAGCCTCTTCCAGCGAGATCTCCATCGCGTAGCTGAGGTCGTTGCCTCGGTACACCTGTTGCCCACCTGCGCCTCTGCGCGCGCCACCAAAGACATCACCAAAGATGTCGCCAAAAGCTTCGGCAAATCCGCCAAAACCCTCTTGGCCAGCGCCACGCCCACCGCCCATGCTGGGGTCGACACCGGCATGACCGTGCTGGTCATAGGCGGCGCGCTTTTGCGGGTCAGAGAGCATCTCGTAGGCCTCTTTGGCCTCTTTGAACTTCTCTTCTGACTTCTTCGCGTCGTCACCCTGATTGCGGTCAGGGTGGTGCTTCATGGCCAGCTTGCGGTAGGCCTTTTTGATGTCGTCGTCGGTGCCGTTTTTGGGCACGCCCAAGATGTCGTAAAAATCGCGCTTGGCCATGAAAACCCTAAATCACTGTTCGAATGCTTCAACGCAAAACGCCGGGTTGATGCACAGGACGACCCTGTCGCAGCAAACCCGGCCAGATGAAACAGCAGCCCGCCAATGCCTTGCATCGCGGGCTGTCTTACTCATCACTTTTTAACTTCCTTGAAGTCGGCGTCAACAACGTTGTCGTCAGCAGGTTTTGCCGACGACGCTTTCGACCCTGCACCGGACTGGCCGGGTTGACCCGATAGATCATCACTGCCAGCGCTGCCGCCAGCGCCACCACCACCAGCAGCGGCAGCCGCCGCGGCTTGTTCGGCGTAGACTTTTTCGCCGAGTTTTTGGCTGGCCGTCATCAAGGCTTCGGTCTTGCCTTCGATGGCGGTTTTGTCGTCACCTTTGATGGCGTCTTCAGCGTCTTTCACGGCCGCATCAATCTTTTCCCTTTCGCCCGCGTCGAGCTTGTCGCCATGCTCAGTCAGACTCTTTTTCACCGAGTGGATCATGGCGTCAGCTTGGTTGCGGGCTTGTACCAGTTCGATCTTTTTCTTGTCTTCGGCTTCGTTCAGCTCGGCGTCCTTCACCATCTTTTCAATCTCGGCCTCAGTCAAACCTGAATTGGCCTTGATGGTGATCTTGTTTTCTTTGCCGGTACCTTTGTCCTTGGCATTGACATGCAAGATGCCGTTGGCGTCGATGTCGAAAGTCACCTCGACTTGTGGCAGCCCGCGGGGTGCTGGCGGTATGCCTTCCAGATTGAACTCACCCAGGCTCTTATTGCCTTGCGCCAGTTCACGCTCACCTTGGTAGACCTTGATCGTCACTGCCGGCTGGTTATCGTCGGCGGTACTGAACACTTGGCTGAACTTCGTCGGGATGGTGGTGTTTTTCTTGATCATTTTGGTCATCACGCCACCCAGCGTTTCGATGCCCAAGCTCAAAGGCGTGACGTCCAGCAGCAGCACGTCCTTGCGTTCACCGCCCAGCACCTGACCCTGAATGGCCGCACCCACGGCCACAGCCTCGTCGGGGTTGACGTCTTTACGTGGCTCTTTGCCAAAGAATTCTTTGACCTTCTCTTGCACCTTGGGCATGCGGCTCATGCCACCGACCAAGATGATGTCGTCGATGTCGCCAACCTTGATGCCAGCGTCTTTGACGGCCACACGGCAAGGCGCCATGGTGCGTTCGATCAACTCGTCCACCAGTGATTCGAGCTTCGCCCGCGTGAGCTTGATGTTCAGGTGCTTGGGACCCGACGCGTCGGCCGTCACATAGGGCAAATTGATATCAGTTTGGGTGCTGTTGGAGAGCTCGATCTTGGCTTTTTCCGCCGCCTCTTTCAGGCGTTGCAGGGCCAGCACGTCTTTGGTCAGATCAACACCTTGTTCTTTTTTGAACTCAGTGACGATGTAGTCGATGATGCGTTGGTCAAAGTCTTCACCACCCAAAAACGTATCGCCGTTGGTGGACAGCACTTCGAATTGTTTCTCACCATCAACGTCTGCGATCTCGATGATCGAGATGTCAAACGTGCCGCCACCCAGGTCAAAAACCGCGATCTTGCGGTCGCCTTTTCCGTGTTTGTCCAGACCAAAGGCCAAGGCAGCTGCAGTGGGCTCGTTGATGATGCGTTTGACGTCCAGGCCGGCAATGCGACCAGCATCTTTGGTGGCTTGGCGCTGGCTGTCATTGAAGTACGCGGGAACCGTGATGACGGCTTCGGTGACTTCTTCACCCAAGTAGTCTTCAGCGGTTTTTTTCATCTTGCGCAGCACTTCGGCGCTGACCTGCGGCGGTGCGAGCTTCTTGCCGCGCACTTCGACCCAAGCGTCGCCGTTGTCGGCAGCAGCAATGGTGTAGGGCATCAGGTCGATGTCCTTTTGCACTTCTTTCTCGGCGAACTTGCGACCGATCAGGCGCTTGACGGCGTACAGCGTGTTGCGCGGGTTGGTCACCGCCTGGCGCTTGGCCGACGCACCGACGAGGATCTCACCGTCTTCTTGGTAGGCAATGATGGACGGCGTGGTGCGCGCACCTTCGCTGTTCTCGATCACCTTGGTGGTATTGCCCTCCATGATCGCCACACATGAATTGGTGGTGCCAAGGTCGATGCCAATGATTCTTCCCATGATGCTGTGCTCCTGATGCGGGTAAACGAATGTCTTGTACTTGTGGTCGCGCCGACAGCTTTCAAGCCTTGGCCTGGTTTTGCGCTGTATGCGGTCGTGCTGCGCCCTACTTCGGCGCCGTCACTGTCACGAGCGCTGGACGCAGCACTCGGTCGTTGATGAGATAGCCTTTTTGCAGCACGCTCACCACAGTGTTGGGCTCTTGCTCGGCAGGCACCACACTGATGGCCTGATGCTGATGGGGATCAAATTTGGTGCCTGCAGGCGGGCTGATCGGCAAGACTTTGTTGCGCTCCAGGGCCGATGAGAGTTGGCGCAATGTGGCATGCACGCCCTCCAGCAATTGTTCGGGCGTTGCATTGGGAATGGCGATGGCCGCTTCCAGGCTGTCCCTGACGGGCAGCAGGCTGTCGGCAAAACTTTCGACGGCAAACTTGCGGGCCTTGGCGGTTTCTTCATCGGCGCGGCGACGCGTGTTTTCAGCTTCCGCCTTGG